>CAJXPH010000313.1 GCA_913057765.1 uncultured Campylobacteraceae bacterium | reverse complement strand
CGAGATCCTCTCTGGTCTCGTGGGCTCGGAGATGTGTATAAGAGACAGAAATAGTTGCCGTATTGTCATTGTTTTTTCTTAACTCTTTGAGTAAGTCTATTCCATTAATTATTGGAACATTAATATCAAAAAGATATAAATCATAACTGTTTTCATAACACAATTCAATAACTTTTTCACCATTGTTAGCAGTTTGAACAATAAAACCTTCATCACTTAAAAAGTCTTCTAATGTTTCCAAAAATAATTCATCATCTTCTAATACTAAAATTTTATACAATAAAACCCCTACTCTTACACATTTTTAAAATATATTATATTAACTTATGGTTAAAACTTGGATGATTTATCAGTATTTTAAATATATCTAAACTATTATAATTGATTTTATAATTTTATAGTTAATTTTAAGTTAAATAATTACAAGGGTAATTCAATTTTAAAATTTGCACCAGTATATTTCTTCTTATCATATAAATAAATTTCATTTTCAACACTAACTTTACCATTTAAAAGTTTTGAAACTATTTCTTGAGACATAAATAACCCAATTCCAGTACCTTGAGACTTGTGCTTTGTGGTAAAATATGGATCAAAAATTTTATCAAGGATATCAGATTCTACTCCATTTCCATTATCTTTTATATGTATATTAAGATGACTATTCTGAACAAAGATATTAATAAAAATTAATTTATCACCGCTTCTCTCTGATAAAACATCTATTGCATTATTTAGGATATTAATTAGAACTTGCACTAATTCATTTTCTAATGAAACAATTTCAATATCATTTATGTTTTTAATAACTTCAATTTTTTTCGCTAACCTTTTACCATTTGTAAGTTTTAAAGTTTTTTCAATAGTATTAGAAATATTAAATCTACTATACTCATTTTTACTAGGATTAATAAAATTTCTAAAATCATTAATTGTTTGTGATAAATATTGTACTGTTTCATTAATAGTAGTCATAGATTCTACTAAATCTTTGTCAGAAAGCAAATTCATTTCTTTTCTAAGTTTGATACCTGTAGCAGATGTTGAAATCGCAGATAAAGGTTGTCTCCACTGATGAGCAATATTTTCAATCATCTCACCCATTGCAGCCATTTTATTTTGATGATATAAAAGTTTTTCATTTTTTTCATTCTTTATTTCTAAATGATGTTTTTTTGTAATATCATTCATGAATATTATTAAGTTCTCAACATCGTTCTTCTTATTAATAATAGGAATAATTGAAGTTTCAACAAAAATCTTTCTTCCAAATATTTCATGTTTTTCAACAAAGCGAGATTTCACTTTTTTTGATTTAATAACTTCTAAATCATATTTATAATATCTATCATAATCATTTGGGAAAATTTTTTCTAATGGTATATTTGATAATTCATTAATTTCTTTTCCCATGAATTCTGCAGCACTTTTATTAACTGTAATTACATTATTGTTTGTATCTTTATATGCAATCATCATTGGAAGACTATCCAATATACTTCTTAATTGCTCAATCATTCTATTTTTCCTAACATACTATATTTTAAAAACTTTCCCATTCATCAGGTATACTATTATCTTCATACGCCTTACTATTTGCCATTTTTACTTTTATCTTTTTACAATCATGTTTTAATTCATCACCGATACAAATTTCTTTAATCTGGTCTTTATTATTTAAGATAAGATTATTAGTTTTCTTTTTTGAATATTGAACTTCGTCTTTACCAATAAATTCTTTTGAATCAACATTGTTAACAATTTCTTTAGATATATTTGAAGTTTCAATTGCAATTTCATATGTATCGTTAGCAGCACTTGCAATTTGTTGAGTTTGTTGATCTTGAGAAGTTACAGCATCATTTATTTGCTCAATACCAGCTTTTTGTTCTTTTGACGCTAACTCAACATCTTGTATCAATTCAATAGTTTTATTAATATTTTCATTTAATATTGTATATCCATGAATCATTTTATTTGATATCTGTTTTCCTTCAGAAGTTTTTTGATTTGCATTTTCTACTAATGCTTTTATTTCTTTTGCTGCATCAGCTGATCTATTAGCAAGATTTCTTACTTCTTGAGCTACAACAGCAAATCCTTTTCCCGCTTCACCTGCAGTTGCAGCTTCAACAGCTGCATTTAAAGAAAGAATGTTTGTTTGAAATGCAATTTGATCAATAATTCCAATTGCATCATTTATAGAAGTTACCTCTTCATTAATTTCATCCATTGACTTTGTTGTTTGATTTGCAAGGTCATTCCCTTCTTCAACAGAAACTACAACACTATTAGCAAATTGAGCCATTTCGGTAACATTATCAGTATTACTAATAATTGTACTTGTAATTTCCTCTAAAGCTGCTGCTGTTTCCTCTAATGAAGCAGCTGCCTCCGTAGAAGCATCGTTTAATACATTTACATTTTCTAAAAGTGTATTTGAAGAAGAAGATAAAGTCATACCTACTTTTTTATTCTCACGTAACATTGAAGAAATAGAATCACCAAGATTATTTACACCATTAGCTAAATCGAGAAGTTGATTTTTAACTTTTGAATTATCTACTTTATTCATATAATTGTAATTTGAATATTGTTCTAAAATATTCAATACATTATCAATGTTACTTTCCATTTGAGTTCCCATAGAATCTAACACTATTTTAAGTTCCATAAGAGCGGGGTTATCAACGCTTGTCGTAATTCTTTGACATAAATCACCCTGTTCAAATTCTGATAACACAGCAATTGTTTCATCAATAAAATGTCTATCTTCTTCAACTCCTATTTTAGTAATTGCAATATTTTTATTTACTACTTTTGACATCTTCCCTAGTTCATCTTTAGAAGAATCATCTAATAGGGTTACATCATCAGCTTCTCTATTTAAATATTTAAAGAAATTTAATAATCCTTCTTCAAATTTTTCAAGTGGCTCTATAATCTGTCTCTTATACACATCTCCGAGCCCACGAGACCAGAGAGGATCTC
>CAJXPH010000312.1 GCA_913057765.1 uncultured Campylobacteraceae bacterium | reverse complement strand
TCTTCGTCGGCAGCGTCAGATGTGTATAAGAGACAGTAAATATATTTATCAATATTATTTCTTATAAAATTAAATATTGGAGCTATCGGCTTCTTAATATATTCAAGTATTCCAATTTTTTCTAAAAATCCATATGCAATATATGTATATGAGAGTTTTGTAAATTCATGGATAGCATATAAAAAACTAGTTTTGTTTTCGTAGTATTTCGCACTATCCCACCATTTAACTTCACTTCCAATAATCGAAAATGATAAATGTTTATCATTTCCAATTGTTAATATATTAAGTAAAGCACTAACTCTTTTTGAATGAGGTCTATCGGTTACAATAATTGCTTTTTTGTAACCATGCTGAATCATATATTTTTTTATAAATACAATTTCATTTCTTGTACTCTTAATTTCCTTTTCAAATATAATATTATTCATTGAAATATTGTATTTTTTTAAAACCTTTATTCTTCTGTCTTCAATTTCTTTCCAATTTTTATTATAGCCTGTTAAAATCATTTTATTCGAATTTGAATATGAATTTGAATATAAGTCTATAGCCTTACTTATTCTACCTCCATATCCCCCACCTAGACAAACAATAATATCTGACTTTATAGGTTCTTCAGTTACATCTAAAAATTTCCCAAGATTTATAAATAGTAAAAATACTAATATTATTATTATAGAAAAAAAACTAATTTTTGAATTCATACTTTATCATGTTTCTTAATCCATCTTCTAGAGTATAAGGTTCTTTAAAGCCACTACTATAAAGATATTCTGTTGATACAGTCGTTTCTGCAGTAAATTTTTGAACTCTCACTGCACTAACAGGAAATTTTTTACCTGTTACTTTTGATATAATATCTAGTAAATAACCGCCAGTTATACCAACAATATAAGGGATTCTTAAAAATTTATTATTCATTTTTAATTCATCTTTTACAATATCTACAATTTCTTGAGTTGATAAATCACCTTTTCCTGCAAAATTAAAAAAATCTAGTTTTTTTTCTGCCGAAGACAGTGAAGCTAAAAATGCACTTATATTTCCTACATATCCCATTGATTTTTTATTTTTACCATCACCTATCATCGCAAACTTGCCTGTGACAATTTGATTTATAAGATTGTATACGTTTCCTCTATTCTTTTCTCCAAATACTACAGCAGGTCTTACTATTTGTAAATTATGATTTTCATTTTCTCTTTGCCATTCTAAAAAAATTTTTTCAGCTTCATATTTAGTATGACCATATTCGTTAAATGGTTGTGCTACCATACTTTCACTTGGAGTACCTCTATTTAATCCATAAATTGCAACTGAACTAGTAAATATAATTTTATTTATACTATTTATTTTTGCTGCCGCTACAATATTTTCTGCCCCACCAATATTTACATCTGCATAAAGAGATAAAGGAGTTACATTGTCAGCATGTTCAGCTGCAAGATTATAAATAATATCTATATCTTTAGAAGCTTTAATAAGAGCTTCCTTATTTCTTACATCTTCTATAATACAAAGTTCAGGATATTCTTCGCTTTTAATTATGTCGTAGATTACAATTTCATGATTTTCTTTTTGAAGTTCATTTATAAGTCTTGAACCTATAAAACCACTTCCTCCAGTAATTAGTATTTTCATTTTTTACCCTTATTTCTTTATTTTTCTATAAATATTCCATGCTAAATAATATATAGAAGTTAATTTAGTCAGGTTTTGATGTGTGTTAAACAGTTCATAATTATACTTTAATAATTCAATTTTATTACTAGAAATTGAGTTTTTTCTAACTCTGTATATTGCTAAGTCTTGATTGATTTTATCTGCATTTTTAATTTTTTTAAGAATTTCTAGCCATAGACCAAAATCTTGTCTTTTTCTTATTAATGGCATATAGATTTTCCCAAGTTTTTCTTGGTCATATATCGCCGTTAGACAACCTATCTGATTTTCTTTTAGTAGTTCTCTATATGTTATTTTTTCAGTAGGTGTTTTAATAATATTCAGTTTTTTCCCTTCCTCATCTATTAAATTATAGTTTGAGTAAGTAAAAGGACTATTTTTTTCTTTCATAAATGTTATTTGTTTTTCTAATTTTTCTGGAATCCATAAGTCGTCACTATCTAAAAAAGCAATATATTTACCATTTGCATTTTTTATAGAGGCATTTCTAGCAACTGCAGCTCCAGAGTTTTCCTCTAATTGAATTAATTTTATTCTGTTGTCTTTGTCAATATATTTCTGAATGATTTCAACACTATTATCTGTAGATAAATCATCTGTAATTATCATTTCCCAGTTTTCATATGTTTGTAATATAACAGAATCTATCGTCTCTTCTATAAATGAAGATGAATTATAACTAGGTGTAATTATTGATACTAGTTCATTCATAATTAGATTTCCTCTTTTAAAAAATTATCATATTCTGTACGATTTATATATCCGGCAGAACCTTCTTCTGAAATAACTTTACCAGGAATTCCAACAACAACTGAATTGTCAGGGATATCTTTTGTTACTACACAGTTTGCCCCTATTGCAACATTATTACCAACTTTTATATTTCCAATAATCTTAACACTTGGTCCAATATAAACATTGTCTCCAATTACCGGAGCACCTTTATTGTTCCCTCTATTTGATTTTCCTAAAGTGACTCCCTGTGATAGGTTGCAATTTTTTCCAATAATGGCATTTGTATTAACAAATATTCCACTAAAATGACCAATGAAAAATCCACTATCTATTTTAGTTAAATAAGGAATTCCTATTGAAAACTTATACATGTATCTGTTTAACATAATTCTAGAAAAAAGGAAAAAAGGAAAAAAAAAGCTATTTTTATTTTTTAAATAACAACAGGTCCTCATCCAAAATATATATTTATAT
This sequence comes from uncultured Campylobacteraceae bacterium, assembly GCA_913057765.1. Taxonomy (GTDB): domain Bacteria; phylum Campylobacterota; class Campylobacteria; order Campylobacterales; family Arcobacteraceae; genus Halarcobacter. The sequence continues at coordinate 105 of CAJXPH010000312.1, read as the reverse complement.
GATTCTCCAAATATCAATTCTTTAATCAAAATACTATTTTTGATATTACTTTTTATTCTGTATCTGTCTCTTATACACATCTGACGCTGCCGACGAAGAGGATAG
>CAJXPH010000311.1 GCA_913057765.1 uncultured Campylobacteraceae bacterium | reverse complement strand
TGGGCTCGGAGATGTGTATAAGAGACAGCTTCTATCCCGGATTATAGTTTATTTATAAAATTATATAAGAAAAAGAATTTTGATTTATGTATCGTTAATCTTCAAAATAAAAGAGAGCGAGATTTTATCCTTTATTATATGAGTCAAATAAAAAGTAAACAAAGAATACTATTTTATATGAAAAGGAAAAAGGATTGTTTTTTTAAAACTGACTGTAGACTTTGTTCTGAATATAAAATTAAATCATTATATAGAAGCACAAATAATGAAAATCTAGGGACAGCTATAGATAATTTTACTACACATAGATGCAAGTTTTATAAAGATAAATAGAACTATAATATGTTTTCAAATTTATTGAAAACTTTTTAGTTGCTTATCATGATATACATTTAAAACTACTAGTGCAATGATACTTCCTAAAAGTGCAAGTCCCATATCACTTTGCGTATCCCAAATATAACCTTGAGTTCCTAAGAATGCTTCGGCATCTTCACCACTTAAAAGTGCAACCCACCATTCTATAAGTTCATAAAAGGCTGAAAATCCTAGACAAAAACAGATTATAAAAAAGTTTCTCCAAATATTTGATGGGATTATATTTTTTCGTATTAGAATTTCACGGCTTATCATTGCAGGAATAAATCCTTGGGCAAAATGACCTACTTTATCATAGTTGTTTCTATCTTGATTTAGTAATTCTTTTATACTATCAAATAAAGGAACTTCTGCATAAGTATAGTGTCCTCCCACCATTAAAATAATACAATGTATTAATATCAGTGTATAAACAAGAGTTGTAAGTTTAAAGTTTTTGTATGTAAAAATCATTACAATTAAACCAATTATTGCAGGTAGAACTTCAAGGAACCAAGTGAATTGATCTTTTGGATTAATTCCTGACCATAATAAAACAGTAAAGAATGTGATTAGCCAAAGATATTTCATATTATTTTGCTTTTGATGTTAATAAAGGCAGTTTTATAGTAAATTGAGCACCTTTATATATTTTATTTTTATGTTTAAAAGTGTGGTTGTTAACTTCTATTATACCACTCATATGTTTTGTAATAATCTGCTCACACATATATAATCCAATTCCTGTACCTTGAGATTGATGTTTTGTTGTAAAATAAGGTTCAAATATTTTATCCAAAATTTCAATAGGAATACCTCCTGCTGAGTCACTTAGTTCCAAAATCAAATAATGATTTTCTTGATAACAGTTGATTGAAATTAATTTTTCATCTTCAATATTTTCTAAAGCATCTTTTGAATTATTTAATAGGTTTATTAATACTTGAATTAGTTCATTCTCTAGAGTATTAATTTTTACTTTTTCAATATTCTTAAGTAAAGAGATATTAAAATTATTAAATTGTATTCCGAAGAGCTTTAATGCTTTTTCTATAGTTTCATCAATGAAAAACTCATTTGTATGTTTATCCTCTGTATAGAAATCTCTAAAATCATCAATTGTTTTTGATAAAAATTGAGCACTTTGGTTTATTGAATCTATTGAATCTAATAGTTCTTCATCTGTTAAAATATTAAATTCTTTTTTCATTTTAATTCCAGTTGCAGCTACTGAAATTATTGATAGAGGTTGTCTCCATTGATGTGCAATATTCTCCAACATTTCTCCCATAGCAACTTTTTTTGTTTGCTGTGTTAATACTTTATGTTGTTGATTATTCTTATCAATCTCTTCTTTTACTTTCTTGTTTAATTGTTTATTAGCTTGATTTAAAATATATTGTCTATATATGATTCCAAGAGTAAGAATTACTGTGAATAGAATTGCAAAAACTGTATATAAAAAAGTGTAGTCTACTCTTTTTTCATAATTGATACTAACCCATTCCTTTAAAATATTTTGTTTCTCTTCTTGACCTATTGTTTTAATTGCCTTATTAAAGATTGAATTCAAAATAGGTCTATCATTTCTTGTTGCGATTGATAAATTAATACTTTCTTTAAATCTTCCTGTGATTTTTAATTGACCGATATAATCATTTTGTATTTGATGACCAATAGTAATTAAAGTATCGATAAAACCATAAAGTTTTTCTTTTTTTACTCTACTTAGTCCTTCTGATATATTTTCTACTTCAATAAAATTTATATTTGGATACTTTAATTTTAATAGTTTTGAAATTGCATAGTCTTTTACAATTCCAATATCTTTATTTTCAAGTTGATTCATATTGTCTATAAATGGTACGTCAAGACCTGTTGCAACTACAAGGGGCATTTCAAAAACAGGTTTACTGAAGTTGAGAATTTTCTTTCTTTTGGGAGTCTCCATAATAAGCGAGATAATATCACATTTCCTCTGCTGTGCATAAGTTAAAGATTGAGTCCATGTTTCAGTAGGAATCATTTTTATCGGTGTTTTTAATCTTTTTTCAAGAATTTTTATATAGTCTGCACTTATACCTACATGTTTACCTCTGTCATTTTTCTCAATAGGCATCCAGTTTGGGTCAATACACATAGTTACAAATTTATTAATATCTAAATATTGTCTTTCTTGAATAGTTAAAAGAGGCTGTTCTTTTCTTTTATTAGAATAAATTAATTCATCAAAATCAATTTTATTATTTATTAACCCAAGAATTCTATAACTATATTCTATTAATTTTAGTTTCTCTTTTGTAATAAGACCAATTCTGCCATCTTCTGAATAAACTAATTTTTTCATTTCATCAGCTTCGTAAATTAGACTTTTTAAACTTTTATTTTGAGGGTTATATTTTTTATATACAAGATTAGAAACTTCATCAATATTTTTAAAAGCATACTCCCATCCTTTAATTGTAGCTTTATAGAAATCTTCAACGATTTTTGGATTTTTATTCGCAAATTCTTTTGATGTGAAAATCAATTCTTCATAAAAATCAAACCCATAATCTTTAGGGTGGAAAATCTTCCCCTCATATCCTCTTTCTTTTAGAATATACGGTTCATTTGTTGTATATGCTCTGTCTCTTATACACATCTCCGAGCCCACGAGACCAGAGAG
>CAJXPH010000310.1 GCA_913057765.1 uncultured Campylobacteraceae bacterium | reverse complement strand
ACGAGATCCTCTCTGGTCTCGTGGGCTCGGAGATGTGTATAAGAGACAGCATCAGTGGAGACAACCTTTAGCTGCAATTTCCGCAACAACTAATAACTTATTAATTAAAATGTTAATTGATGAAAAAGTAGATAAAAATCTTGTAGAAGGTGAATTAAAATTAATTACCGATTATTCTCAACATTTATCTTCAACAATAGATGATTTTAGGAACTTCTTTAAAACTGAAAAAGAAAAAAATGAGTTTGACTTAGAATTACTTATTTTAAAATCTATTAGTATAATTAAAACTTCAATAAAATCAAATAATATTAATTTAACAACACAATTTAATTCTAATATAAAGATATTTTCTTACTCTACTGAAATTCAACAAGTTATATTAAATATTTTAAAAAATGCAGAAGATATACTAATTGAAAAAGGTTCTGATGATAAAAAAATTGAAATTTCAACTTATAAGAAGGATGAGAAATCAGTTTTAATTAAAATCCATGATAATGGAGGAGGAATTGAGAATAGTGTCATAGAAAAGATTTTTGACCCCTATTTCTCTACAAAAGACACTAAAGATGGTACAGGGTTGGGTTTATATATGAGTAGAATTATAATAAATGAACACTGTAAGGGAAATCTAAGAGTTGTAAATGAATATGATGGTGCAACTTTCTTAATAGAACTACCAACAAATAATATGGATAAAAAAAATGCCGAATAACTTAAAAGAACTAATTAATTATGGTCAAACATTAAATGTACTATTTATTGAAGACAATGAAGATGTAAGAATACAATTGGAAAAACTTTTAAAGAACTTTTTTTCTAATATTGACATGGAAGAAAATGGATTAACAGGATACGATAAATATATTGATTTTAAAGAAAAGAATAAAAGATACTACGATTTAGTTATTACTGACTTAAGTATGCCAAAACTTGATGGTGTTGACTTATGTAAACGAATAATTCAAATGAATCCTAATCAGTTAATTCTAGTAATATCTGCACATACTGAATCTAATAAACTTTTACAACTTATAGATATTGGTATTTATAAATTTCTTCAAAAACCTGTAGATTATAATAATTTATTAAATAGTTTATCTTTAATTATATCAAAGATAAAAAGAGAAAAATCTTTTGTAAAATTAGAAAATGAAGTAATAGATATAAAAAATGATAATGAGAAACTAAATGAACTAGTAATAACTGATAATTTAACATCTATTTATAATAGACGTTTTATAGATAATATCTTAAATCAAAGATTTGCAGATCTTGAAAATAATTCAGGTAAAGAACTATCCATTCTGTTTATAGATATTGATGATTTTAAATTAATAAATGATGAACATGGCCATTTAATTGGTGACCAAATATTAATAGAGTTTTCACAAAAATTAAAGTCTTTGATAAGGGCTAACGATATTTTAGGAAGATGGGGTGGAGAAGAATTTATCATTATTTCAGACCGAACAAATCTTGAATCTGCAAAAAATATTGCAGAGAAGCTTAGGGAAGGCATTGATAATACATGTTTTACGAAGAATATAAAACTTACAGCAAGTTTTGGAATAGCTTCATATGAAGAAAAGGATTGTATAAATAATCTAATCCACAAAGCTGACTATAGTTTATATAAAGCTAAACAAGAAGGTAAAAATAAAGTTTGTTTTATTGATAATCTAAATAAATTGTAAATTCAGCACCATCAATTTTATTTTCTACAGTAATCTTGCCTTTCATTTTTTCTTCAATAATTGCTTTAGATAAATAAAGACCTATACCTGTTCCCTTATCTTTTTTAGTTGTAAAATAAGGATCAAAAATTGTATTTATTATATTTCTAGGTATTCCTAAAGCATTATCATTAATAATAATCTTTACTTTTCGTTCATCTCTTTTTATTATTAAATTAATAATAGGGTTTTCAATATCATTTTCTTCAAAAGCATCTTTTGCATTTACTATTAAATTCATTAAAACTTGTGAAAATTCATTTTTATTACCATAGATTAGAACTTTTTGCTTGTCTTCTATATTAATATCTATATTATTGTGTTCCAACATAGGACCAATAATCTTAATGATTGAATCTATTGCATCAATAACATAAAATTCTTTTTTTTCATTATCTTTTTTATAAAAATCTTTAAAGTTATCGATAGTACTAGACATAAATTCAATATGGTGTATCGAAAGATCTAAAGAATCATTTAACATTTTGTCATTTAATTTACCTTTATTTTGAAAAGCTTTTAAATTCTGTAGAGTCAAAGAAAGTCTAGTTAATGGATGTCTCCATTGATGAGCAATATTACCTATCATATCACCAAGTTCGGCTAGTTTGCCCTGATTTTGAAGAAGTCTATCTTTTTTCGCATTCTTTAATGTTTCTATTTTTACTTTCTTATCAAGATTCATTGCTAATTCACGTAACTTTTCTGCTTGGGCAACAACAATTTCATACATATGTTTTAAAGGATTTGAAAAAATTATACTAAAAATAATTGACATAAAGAAAGAAAAAATTAAAATAGCAATAATCATCTTATTATTATTCTCTTCAATCTCTTTTAATGACTTATCTGTTTCTACTAGAACCATATTAAATCTTTGATTACCTAAGGTTAAAGGTTGCACATATAAGCTACTTGTTAATACTCTTCCTTTTAGATTATCTTTTTGGATCTCATAAACAATGTTATCCTCAAAATCATGATCAAGCCTATGTTTAGTGTAGTATAAAGACCAGTCATATTTTGAATTTTTATGTTTTATATAATAACCTGCACTATCCGAAATATAGATATCATAAATAGTTGACTTAGTTATACTTGTAAATAATTCTCGCATAAAAATATTTATAATGATAATTCCCTCAAATTCATTATCAACATACAAAGGGGTCGCAACTCTAACAACTGATTTATTGGGCTGTTCTACTTTGCCATGTTCTATATTTAAATCAATGGGAGAAAACCATACAGAATTATTACTGTCTCTTATACACATCTCCGAGCCCACGAGACCAGAGAGGATCT
>CAJXPH010000309.1 GCA_913057765.1 uncultured Campylobacteraceae bacterium | reverse complement strand
GAGATCCTCTCTGGTCTCGTGGGCTCGGAGATGTGTATAAGAGACAGTTCCTATACCATGGAACATTGTCATATTCATATTCATATAATCAAACATACTATTCCCTCTCTTTCTTTTTATAAGAATTATATTTGAGCAATGAGGAAAGTATGTGGAAAGAAATATCCAAATTATGTTATTATTTAAAGAAAATCACAATTTAGGAGATTGTTATAAAGTTAACTAGAAGTGAAAAAAGAACATTTATTAGATTTTTTAGTCTATATCTTGGGGGTTCATTTATTTTAATGACTCTTATTGCCCTACTTTATTACCAAAATGAAAAAAAACTCTATTTTGATTTAACAAAAACAAAGATGCAAAATATTGCCTCAAATATTTCCTCTCAAATTATTTTTTCACATATGAGTGAGAAAAATCTTGACCTGAACCAGTTTTTAAAAACAGATTTATATAAAATCTCATTTTATGATGAAAATAAGAATAAAATATCCGGAAACCTAGATGATAAAATTGATTTTGAAAAACATATTATTCAACATGAACAACATTTTATTTTAGTTGACAATTCAACATATGGACATCTAGGGATAAGCTATATTGCCATTGAAGAAAACTTGTTTTTTAAAACTATACAAAAACTTCAAGTTGACATTCTTGTTCTATTTTTAGTCATTTACGCAATACTCTCTTTAATAGGATTCTTTTTAGCAAAATTATTTTTAAAACCAATCAAAGATGAAAGAGAAAAATTAAACAATTTTATAAAAGATACAACCCATGAGTTAAATACTCCAATAAGTGCTATATTAATGTCTTCAGAATCTGAAGAACTTTCAAAAAAACAAGTACAAAGAATACAACTTGCAGCACAAAGAGTATCAGAAATATATAAAGACCTAACATATGTTTTTTTAGAAGATAAAGAAGATAAACCTCAAGTTAAAGAATATAATCTAAAAAAATCAATAATTGAACAGTTAAAATACTTTGAAGCTTTAGCTGAAAAAAAGAGAATCACAATTTCTACAAATATTGATGATTTTAATTATAAAATAGATGAAAATGATTTTATAAGACTATTTAATAATATTGTCTCTAATGCTATTAAATATAATAAGCAAAAAGGTTCTATATATATTGAATTAAATGATAACAAACTTATCATAAAAGATACAGGTATTGGTATCGCAGATAGAAAAATTGATGATATTTTTAAAAGATATTATAGAGCTACAAAAGAACAAGGTGGTTTTGGGATAGGATTAAGTATTGTCCAAAACATTTGTCTGGAATATGATATAAAATTTAATGTACAATCAAGACTAAAAGAAGGTACTATTTTCTCTTTTTCTTTTCCAAAAAACTAAAATAAAACATTTTTCCACACTGCTTCCACGTTAAAAATATAAACTTCTCAAAATCAAAAAGGAGTTTATATGAAATTATTATTAAAAGTGATTTCTATTTTAGCATTAACATTCGGTCTTTTAAATGCAGAACCAATCGAGTTAAATGGTAATAAGAATGGATATGATGTGAAACTCACATCAGAAAAAACATTAGTTGTCGGAGATAACACTTTATTTGCAATAGTATCAAAAGATGGAAAAGTTATTACTAATGCAAAAGTAAAAGTTAAGTTCTTTATGCCAGAGATGCCAGGTATGCCATACATGGAATATAAAGATAAAGCAAAACTAGTTGATGGAAAATATCAAATGCTAGTTAATTTTGCAATGAGTGGTACATGGCAGTTTCATTTAATGTTTAAAACAGCTGATGGAAAAGTTCACAAAATTAGATCTAGTGTAAACCTATAATTTGAGTTTATTATGTTAAATAAATCACTAGTTTTAACTAGTTTATTAGTTTCATCTATGTTTGCGCAAAACATAGATGATGTAGTAACAAAAACGTTAAACCAAAACTATACTTTAAAAGCTTTAGAAAATTCTATTAATATTACTAAAGAGCAAATAGCTTTAGCTTCAAAATGGAAAAATCCAACTTTATCATTTGGGGCAACAGACATACAGTTTGATGATGTTACAAAAAGAGATCTAGAACCTATGCAGGCGCAATTTATTGGACTGTCTCAAACTATTCCTTTAGGTGATAAATTAGAAATTCAAAAGAAAATAGCAAGTGATGATTTTGAGATATCAAAATATGCGAAAGAAGATAAGAAATTACAATTTAAATCAAAAATATACGAATACATTTATAATATTAAATTATTAGAAGAGAGACTTTCTCTTTTTAATCAATTCAAATCTAACACTAAAAAATTAGAAAATTTATTAACAGAACTATACAAATATAATAAAGCAAATCAAGCTCAGATACTAAATACACAAATAATGTATCAAGAGTTAAACCTTAAATCACAGAAATTACAAACTATGATCAATACACTAAATCTTAAACTTGAACAAATCACATACAAAAAAATAGAAGATGTTGATTTTGATAGTAATCTAAAAGATATAAAATTATCAGAAGAGATTAATAATCATCCAAAAATTTTGACTCTTCTTCAAACATCACAAAAATTCAATAGTATTTCAGAACTTGAAAAAGAGAAAAAAAATTCAGATATAAAAATGAATCTTGCATATTTTCAAAGAGATAGTAAATATGAAGACTATGTAAATATATCTTTTGCAATTCCTTTATCTATTTATGGAAGTGAAGATATAAAATCACGTAAAGCAAAATTTAAAGAGATTGAATTAAATCATAAATTAGAAGATATGAAATTAACTTTTAAAAATAAAATAAAAACTTTTCAACAAAACATTGACGATTCTTTAATAACTTTTAATATTATTCCCTGCTGTTATTATCAAATCCATAAAGTGATGAATCTTAAATTTACCTCTGTTCAGACTGAATAGATAAGGGCCATACGGAAATCCATATGTCGACACATCAAACTCATCTTAAGCAGCTTGAAGCTGAATCGATTCAAATCATGCGTGAAGTTGCCGCTGAATTTGATCTGTCTCTTATACACATCTCCGAGCCCACGAGACCAGAGAGGATCTCG
>CAJXPH010000308.1 GCA_913057765.1 uncultured Campylobacteraceae bacterium | reverse complement strand
CTATCCTCTTCGTCGGCAGCGTCAGATGTGTATAAGAGACAGGACTATGACTAGGTTTAAAAACGATTTTTATCATAAGTTTTTATATAAAAATATTGACTTAATGATTGCAGTTACGAAAGAACTAGAGAAACAATTAATAAAATTCATACCTAATGATATAAGGCCTAAAATTGAACAAGTTTATTTAGGAGCCGAGTGTTCTTCAAAGTATTCTAAAGAAGAGATTGAGTCTTTTAAAGAAGAGATAGAATTTAAAGATAGTTTTGTAGTTGGACTAATTGGAAGAATAAATGAGTTTAAGGGACAACATCTTTTAATTGAAGCAATGAAAACTTTAAAAGAGAAAGATTTGAATATAAAGGCTTTTTTTGTAGGAAATCCTATGAAAGAAGAGTATTTAATTGAATTAAAAGATAGAGTAATATCATATAATTTAGAAGATGATGTGAGGTTTTTAGGGTTTACAAATGAACCTCATAAGTTCATGCAAGCTTGTGATTGTGTTATTATGGCATCAAGAAATGAAACCTTTGGATTAGTTACAATTGAAGCAATGCAAATGGGTACAGCTGTAGTTGGTGCAAATAGAGGAGGAGTTCTAGAGATAATTGATGATAAAGAGACTGGACTACTTTTTGAGTCACAAAACTCTAACGATCTTGCACTAAAAATAGAAGAACTTTATTTAAATACTAATTTAAAAGAAAAATTAGCAAAGAATGGTGAACAAAAAGCAAATAAAACTTTTAATAATGATGTTCAGTTTGAAGAATTAATAAAAGTTTTAAAAGAAATTTAGGAGTTTTGTAAGTGATGATTTTAAAAGATGAAGATTTTATAGCTAAAGGAAATGAAAGGGCAATATACCTGCATCCTGAAGATAAAAATAAAACAGTAAAAGTAACTTATGAAAGTAATAAAAGAGAAGAGAGTAAACAATCTAAAAAAGAAATCTCTTATTATAAACAATTAGAAAAACGAGGAATGAATAACTGGAAACACCTTCCTAGATTTTTTGGGGAAGTTCAAACAAATAAAGGTGAAGGGTTTATTCTTGAGCTTATTAGAGATTATGATGGTGAAGTTTCAAAAAGTTTTGCTTTTTACTTAAATGAAAATGAAGTTGCAGTTTATCAGAAAGAACTTGTAGAGTATAGAGAATATTTTTTAGATAATTGCATTATTTTTAACTATGGAATGATGCCTAAGAATATTTTACTTAGGAAAAATAGTGAAACAGATTTTGATTTAGTTTTAATTGATGGATTAGGAGATGTTTCTCATTTTACTTTACCAAATAAAATTCCATATTTTGCAAGAAGAAGAATAAACAGAAGATGGGATAAGTTTGTTAAAAAATACTTATAGAGTTAATTTACTCTATAAGTGTTTTTGATTGTTTGTCATTTTCATCAAAAGAGATTTTTAAAATACCTGATAACCCAGAAATATCTGAATCACATACAAAGTAATCTTCTTTTTTATTAAAATGATTAGACACTTCTTTATATCCTAGAAGATGACTAACTACATTCCCCATTTGATAATGTGAAATATATTCAAAATCAGAAAATTTATTTTGTAAATTTTTAGGATTATTGATTCCATAAACAAAAAACGGAACTTGATAAATCGCATCATAATCTAATCTTCCATGTCCTTGTCTATTTGGATCTCCTACATTTGAAGCATGATCTGATGTGAAGATAAAATAGGTAGGTCTAGATGTTTTTTCTTTTATTTTTTTTACTAATTGAGATAAAATATAGTCTGTATAGGCAATTGAGTTTGCATAATCTATACTGTTTTGAATAATAGTTTTGTCTTCAATATTATCTTTTGTAAAAGTTTCAAATTCTTTTGGGAAAGTATCTATAAAAGGAGTATGTGAAGCCCTTTGTTGTAAAGCTAAAAAAGTTGGCTTAGAAAAGTCCATAGTATTCACTTTATTAAGAAGAAACTGGTCTAAAGCAGGTGTATCTATATCTTTTGTTACACTTGTTCCGTCTATATAATCATCAATCCATTTTGTACAAATATAGCTTTTTAATTGAGCTAATTGTCCTTGTGCTTGAGAACTGTAGAAGTGAGTTTTAAAACCATTGTTTTTTGCCATTTTAAAAAGACAAGTATTTGTTGAAATAATTTGAGGAACTCCATCGGGCCTTTTAATTATATTAAAAAAAGAAGGAACCGCAACATCTGTTACAACCCCTGATGCAATACCTTTTTTATAAACAAAATTTTCATCATCTTTAAGACTATCTAAAAATGGTGTTGTTTTTATTTTATAATCAAATAATGACATGAAGTTTCTATTTAAAGACTCTCCCATAATCATAACAATATTAATATCAGGATTTTTAGTAAGTAGTTCAGGAGTAGGAGTAACAGGTTGTTCTAATCCACTATGCCCTAGAAACTTTTTAGGAAGAATACTTCCTAAAAGATACCCTGTATTTGTCACTGTATTTTTAATTGGATAATATTCTACATTTGGTCTATGACCTTTTTTTGAATCTTTTATATAAACTCTTAATGGTACAAAAATAATAAAAGCAATTAAAATAAAAGATAAAAATGGAATTTTAAGTCTTTTTTCTTCACTGTTCTTTAGTAAGAAGTATATACTTGTAATTAAGATTAAAATCATTATTGTAGGTATGATACCTATATCAGCTACTGTTCTAAAGGTATCATAAGTCTCTTTGAATTTTGTAAAGAATAGATAATATTCAAGAGGGAAAATCCATGTTCCAAAATATGAAAAATGTAAAATTTGAAACCATACTAGAAGTGCTAGAACTATATACGTAATAAATATTGCTCTTGTTTTAATAATAGAGATGATTAAAAAATTAAAAATAAATTGTTCAGCAATACTTTTTAAATTTAAATTAAAAGCTAAAATATCATTATATACTCTATAAACTTGTTCAACACAAATAAAAAGTATGGTAATAATAATTGCTAAAAATATGTTGTAAGCGAGTTTAGAAAAAAAGTTTTTCATTTATTTCCTTAATAAAAATTAGGAAAATATGATATATAAAT
>CAJXPH010000307.1 GCA_913057765.1 uncultured Campylobacteraceae bacterium | reverse complement strand
TACACTATCCTCTTCGTCGGCAGCGTCAGATGTGTATAAGAGACAGGATAAGAATTGTTGTATAAGAGGGAATAACATCTATAATATACTCAATTTTATTTATTTCTTGAAAATAAAATTTTATCATCTGTGATACTTCTAAAGATATCTCATTTGAAAAGCTAATTACAAAAGAGTCAACGGATGCAGTATTAAACTTTATCATCTAACACATCCTTAGCAATTTTTATAAATTTTAATGCCTCTTTATTCTCTGAATGAATACATACTGAATCTACATCTATATATAGTTTTTTTCCTTTTATTGTTTTAATATATTTAAACTCTTTTAGTAACTTAATTCTCTGAATAATTTCATCTTCATCATTAATTACTGAATTACTATCTTCTCTAGAAACTAATGTTCCGTCATTATTATAATGCCTATCTAGAAATACTTCAAATAAGAGTTTTATATTAAATTCTTTTGCAATTTTTTTATAATAATCATTATTTAGTGTTGATAAAATCATTAAATTAAGACTTGAATCAAAAAACTTTATTGCAGTTAATACTTCTTTAAAAATATCTTCATTTTTCATCATGTCACTATATAGCCCACCATGAGGTTTGACATAAGAGATTTGAGTATCATGCCTTAAACAAAAAGCATTTAATGCTCCTAATTGGTATAAGATAATATTGATAATTTCATTTTTAGTATAAGGAATACTTCTACCACCAAAACTAAGTATCTCTTGATATGAAGGATGGGCTCCTATAATCACATCATTTTTTTTGGCTAGAAGGACTACTTTATTTATTGTCTTAACATCAGATGCATGAAATCCACATGCTAAGTTTGCCAAATCTGGATAAGGCATAATTTCTTCGTTATTTCCTCGTTCACATACACCAAAACTTTCACCAATATCACAATTAATCTTTATTCGCAAGATACACTCCTTTGTTATAAAACTTAAAAAAGGAGTAATATCTGTAAAATTAGCATATAAATTTAAAATTAAATTGTTTTATTTAAAAAGAAAACAATAAAGGAAAAAACAATTATGTCAAACTGAAGAATTAAATTTATATAACATTAATTTTTCCAAGATATTACTCTTAAGGAATCATAACTATGTGAAGTGTGATTGTAGTGTGCAAATTCGAAAGTTTTATTTAAAATGTTAAATCATTAAATGATTTAACATTTTATTTTGTTTTATTTACTAAAATAGGATTTTATTATCTTCCTATACTCACCTTGAGATTTGATTTTCTTCAGACTTTTATTAAAATCATCTCTAGTTTTACTATGATTGTTTTTCTTTGAAAAAGCCATATAGCTAGATACCATTTTCAATTTTTTTGATAACTCTTTTACTTCTTCAAGTTTATTTTGATTCTTTAGAATATGTAAACCACCATATTTATTAAAAGGAATGATATCTACTTCACCACTTGTTAATAATTTAAAAACTTCGTCTGCATTATTAGCTATTTTTATACTTTTATAAGTCTTGTTTTTTAAAGACTCATCAAATAATTTCCCGTAACTAAACCCTCTTACTACACCAACATTTAAAGAAGACAAGTCATCTAAATTATTAGTATAAACAATACCTGAATCTTTTTGTACAAAAAATGATATAATTTGAGGGATTAATACCTCAGAATAATCAGCAAATTTTTCACGCTCAGGATTTTTAAAAGCAGTAAAGATGCCATCTCGTTTCCCTTCTTTTATATAATTAATTCCTTCAGACCAAGGTAAGACTTCAATTGTTATTGGCTGATTCATATCTTTAAAGACTAACTTCACAATATCAACAGCCATACCTGTGACTTTTCCATCTTTTGTATACTCATATGGTGGATATTCAAATGTCACTAATTTAAGTGGCTGAGCAAATAAACTAGTAATAGACAACAGTGTTATAATACTTATAACTTTTAACTTCATGATTAACTCCTTTTAAATTTATTGGGATAAAAACCTCCCAACTTGAAAATAACTTTAATATTATTAAGTGTGTTCTGAGTGTATTACATTAAGAAATTTATTACATTTTTTCTAAATAATTTTACACACCTATAGCACAGTTTGTTATAATATAATATATTAAAAGGGGTCAGTTTGTTTAGTGAAAAAAATATTCCAAAACTAATTATTGCGACACCAATTTTTAGTATTTTAATTCTTGCTGCAATTTTATTATATTCATCAATAAAGACTCAAAACGAATATTTTAAAGAAGAAAGTAAAGAATTTGAAAAAGAATATATTCAAAAACAAAAATTTATATTACAAGAAGAGATTCAAAATATTTTTAATTACATAGAATATAACAAATCTTTAATGATAGAAAATATAAAAAGCGAAATTAAAAATGATATAAAACTTCTTTTAAAAGATTCAAAAAAACAAGCAACTTTTAATAAATCATATAAAAGTGTTATAGAAGATTACAGACGGAATAAGAGTGACTTAATAATTTATAATTTAAAAAACAACTCCTTAATTAAAAATAAAGATGTATTTTTTAATGACAATATTTTAAAAAAAGCAATAACAAGAGTTAAAAAAGAAAAAGAGCTATTTTTATTTGATGATGAAACAGACTTATATTATTTTGAATATAACCTATCTAAGAATATAATTATAATTATAAAAAAAGATACCTATGAAAAATTTGACAATCTAAAATATTCAATTGCTAGATGGATCGAATTTACAAGATTTGGAAACAATAACTACTTTTGGATTCACACTAACACTAATAAACTAGTAGCTCATCCATATAGAAAAAATGATATAAATAAAGATGATACTTACAAAAAAGATTTAAAAGGCACTCTATTTATTCAAAAACTTGTAAGACTTGCTATAGAGAAAGAAAATGGAGGTTATCTTAAATATAGTTGGCCAAAACCTAATGAAATTGAAGGTTCAAAAAAGATTGCGTTTGTGAAATTATATAAAGAATGGAATTGGATTATTGGTTGTGGTATTTACATAGATGAAATTGAAAAAGTATTATTACTGTCTCTTATACACATCTCCGAGCCCACGAGACCAGAGAGGATCTCG
>CAJXPH010000306.1 GCA_913057765.1 uncultured Campylobacteraceae bacterium | reverse complement strand
TACGAGATCCTCTCTGGTCTCGTGGGCTCGGAGATGTGTATAAGAGACAGGTAGTAATTATAAACAAAGTAGTTCAAAATGAAAAAAATTTTAATTATTGATAACTCACTTGTTATATTAAATTTACTAAAAGACCTATTTGATAATCGAATTGAATATAAAATATATATTGCAAAAAGTTTAAAAGAGGCACTCTCCTTAGTTAATGAGCATAAATTTTTTGCTAGTATTTCCAATATTGTATTAACAGATGCTTTAAATGGAGAACTGCTTGAAATACTAGAACACAAAAAGATTCCTACAATTGTACTAAGTGCTAAAATAGATCAGAACCTTATTTCAACAATGAATAATGGAAAAATTGTTGACTATATTCTTAAAGATTCAATGCATGGAATCAATATGGTATATCAACTTATAGAGTTACTTGCATATATTGAAGGGATGGAAGTACTAATTGTGGAAGATTCTCCTTTCTTAGCTTCCAAATTAAAAAACTTATTAGAGTGTTTTTTATTAGATGTACATATCTCAAGTAATGGAGAGAAAGCGCTTGAAGTATTGGAGAAAAGCCCAAATACAAAACTTATTATCACAGATTATAATATGCCTGTGATGGATGGATTTGAACTATTAAAAGTTTTGAAAAAAAATGAAAGTTATATGGATATAGCTGTTTTAGTTCTTGGAAGTGAGATTGATCAAAATATTAGAGTGAATTTCCTCAAACATGGAGCTGCTGACTTTATTAGTAAACCTATTTTAGAAGAAGAGTTTAAATCTAAACTTATGAATATTTTTACAACAATGAAACATATAGAAGAATTAGAATCATTTAATAGTTTAATGGAAGAGAATATAATTACATCATCAACAGATGTTAATGGAATAATTACTTATGTATCAAGTGCTTTTACTGAAATATCAGGGTATTCAAAAGAAGAATTAATTGGTCATAGTCATAGGATAATTAGACATCCTGACATGCCAGTTTCAATTTATAAAGAATTATGGACAACTATTAAAAATGGTGAAAGATGGAAAGGTGAAATTAAGAACTTAAGAAAAGATGGTTCTTATTACTGGGTAAGTTCTTTAATTGAACCTAAATTTGATCGTCATAATAATATTACAGGATATATATCTATAAGACAAGATATTACAGATAAAAAAAGAATATATGAACTCTCAATAAAAGATGCTCTTACCTCTTTATATAATCGAAGATATTTTAATGAGACTGCTGACTCCGTTATAACTACTACAATAAGAGATGATAAGGTATTTGCTTTTTTACTTTTAGATATTGATAATTTTAAAAAATATAATGATACCTATGGACACCAAGAAGGAGATAATGTTCTGATTCAAGTTAGTAAGTCTTTATTAAATACATTCAAAAGAAGTGAAGACAATGTATTTAGACTAGGAGGAGAAGAATTTGGTGTATTAATTAGTGCAAAAACAAGAGAAGATATTATTTCAATTTCAGATCTTGCTCGACAAGATATTGAAGATTTGAATATTGAACATAAATTGAATCTACCATATGAGAAAATCACAGCATCTTTTGGAGTATCTATAATTACAGTAGATAACTATAAGAAATCACATAAGTTGGATTATATTTACAAAAAATCAGATGACTTACTTTATGAGGCAAAAGACTCAGGTCGTAATATTGTCAAGTATACTAATATTTAGAGTTTCAGAAACAAAAAGATGTTCTCCTTTCAAATATGAACGAGTATATGAGAGATGAAGAAAGAAATGATACTACGGTTGTTAGATTGAAAATAATAGCTTGATAATTATATATAGTGGGCTTATTATGAATAAAGAAAATCATTTCAAACCACTTAATATAATAATCTATTGTAGTTGATAGTCTCTTATGTCAAAAATTTCTATATCTTAATCTCTTCCCTTGTTCATTACATCATAGGGGAGGGTGAATATAATATTTTAGTATTTAAACATCTGTAAATGGTATAATAAGAAAAAACAAGGTTAATATATGGGTGAGTACTCTTTTCTTTTTGCAATTGCAGTTGTATTTATATTTGGAACAATAAGTCCTGGACCAAGTTTTATTCTTGTATCTAAAACAGCTCTGTCTAAGCCTTTAAGTGAAGGGGTTGGTATCTCTATTGGATTATCATTAGGTGCAGTATTCTTTACTTTATTAGCAATATTTGGATTATATACGTTATTTGAAGCAGTTCCTCTTCTTTATAGAACATTTAAAGTTTTAGGTGGCTTATATTTAATCTATTTAGCATATAAGATATTGAAACATTCAGGTGAATCTTTATCTGTTGATGATATGAAAATACAAAAGAAATCAAAAGGGTTTATTAAAGCTATTTTATTTGGTTTTTTAACTCAAATTAGTAATCCAAAAACAGCAATAATAATAGGAAGTATTTTTGCAGCTTTACTTCCACAAGAACTACCATCTTATAGTGAGATACTATTATGTTTACTAGCATTCTCAATAGATGCTATTTGGTATTGTACTGTTGTTTTATTATTATCTACTAATAAATCTCAAAAACTTTATTTAAAATTTAAAAAATATATTGATAGAGTGGGAGGTACTTTACTTGCTGGACTTGGTTTAAAGTTAGCAATTGACTATTAATAGGACTTTATTTGAATTTGTATGAGAATATAAAAAAGCTTCTAACTCGAAATCATAATAAAAAGATAAGAACTATATTACTAGTAATATATGCAGTTATTACGTTTATTACTATCCAGAATCAACTAAATATCATAACTTTTATTCTTTTATTTATCGTAGTCCCTGTTTTTATTTATTTTTATGTAAAAAAGATATTTCCTAATTAAATTACAAATTCATTTAGATCAAAAGTCTGATGTACCCTATTTTTGTTAAGAAAAATAATTTATTTATAAAAAATAGTACAATTCATTGGATGTTACCTAAGCTTTTTTAGGTCTTGCACTTACAAAAGTAATAAAAAAAGGGAAATATAACGATAAATTTCAAGAGTTTTTATGCGGAGCAATATCTGTCTCTTATACACATCTGACGCTGCCGACGAAGAGGATAGTGTAGAT
>CAJXPH010000305.1 GCA_913057765.1 uncultured Campylobacteraceae bacterium | reverse complement strand
ACGAGATCCTCTCTGGTCTCGTGGGCTCGGAGATGTGTATAAGAGACAGGTAAAGGAGAACCATATACAAGAGCTAATAAATAGAATAATACTTACTAGTTGAATATCAAGATATCTTAAAGCTAGAAACACCAATGGTGCATAAATGAAAGATATGATGATATTCATAATTTATCGAACCATTGCACCACTAATATTTAGTACTTCTCCACTAACATAAGTGGCTTCATGACCCATAAAATAAGCACATTTTGCTACTTCTTCAGTTTTCCCAAATCGACCTAATGGAATTGCTTTTTTTATCTGTTTTACATTTGGGATATTTTCAATCATTTCTGATTCAATCATTCCTGGTGCAAGTGCATTCACTCTAATATTATAACGTCCTAGTTCAATAGATAGCGTTTTTGTAAGAGCAATTATTCCGCCTTTTGAAGCTGAATAATTAGCTTGTCCTTGGTTTCCAACAAGCCCAGATATAGAAGCTACATTTACTATACTTCCACTTTTTTGCATTATCATATTTTTTACAATAGTTTTTATAATGTGATAAGGTCCAGAAAGATTAGTATTTATAACATCTTCCCACTCATCATCAGACATAAAGAAAAATAAATTGTCTTTGATAATACCTGCATTGTTTATAAGTACATCAATTTTTAAATCAGCTAATTTTTCTTTGATATTTTCTTTATTTTGCATATCAAAAGTAATTAGTTCTCCATATTCTATATGGTCTAAAATACTCTGTGCTTTTTCTTGGTTTGAATTGTAATGTACATATACAAAATAGTCATTCTTTGCATACTCTTTTACTATAGCTTCGCCAATACTTCCTGTTGCACCTGTTACTAATACTTTTTTTCTATCCATGTTAATTCTTTATATAAATTTTCCATCAATTAATAATGTTTTTAAGTTCTTAATATCAATATCCATTCTTCTATCTTCATATAATGGTTTTACTAAAGTTCTAATTTCATCATGAATATTTTTTAAATGTGGAGAAACTTCTTTCTCTCCTCTAATATCAACAGCTTGTGCCATTCCTATAAATGCAATTGAAAGCATATTATGTAAATCAGGCATCATTTTTGCAAAATCATTTGCTGCAGTTGTTCCCATTGATACTTTATCTTGATTCAGTGACTCAGTTGGTCTTGAGTGAATAGAAGCTGCTGTTGTATTTTTGATAACATCAGCACTTAATGAACTTAATGAAATTTGCATAGCTTTAAATCCATGGAAAAATGGTTCTTTTGAAAGTTTTAGATTTTCACCTAACCCACGGTTGAATTTATGATCAACTAATAATGCAAATTCTTTATCTAAAAGGTCTGCTAAATTTGCAGCACAAATTTTTAGTGTATCCATTGCATGTGCAACATAACCACCATAGAAGTTACCTGATGTATAAATCTTTTTGTTTTCACCATCAATTAATGGATTGTCATTTACTGAGTTAATTTCTGTTTCAACCCAGTTTTTAGAGATTTCTAAATTATCTCTAATAACTCCAAGAACTTGTGGGGCACATCTCATTGAGTATGTATCTTGAATATTTAGGTGGTTATCTGCAAAGAATTTATCATATCTATCATCTCTACCATGAGTTAATTTTGAACCTTGAATCTTATTTTGAATATTCTTTGCACTTGCAATTTGACCACTAAAAGGTTTTGACTCATGTACAAAATCAGCAACAGGAGTATCATCTCCTAAAAGTACTTCAAACATACCAGCTACATAAGATTCCATTGAATCTAAAATTACTTCAAATTCCTCTATTGTTTTAAGTGCGATTGCACTCATGATAGTTGTACCATTCATAATGGCAAGTGCTTCTTTAGGTTCAAAAACATAAGGAGTAATATTAAGCTCATTATAAACATCCATTACATCTTTGATTTCACCTTTATAATATACTTCTCTTTCACCTGCAATAACTGCCGCAATGTATGATAATGGTGTTAAGTCTCCACTAGCTCCAACTGAACCTTGAGATGGAATTACAGGAATAATATCTTTTTGTATTAACATTTCTAATCTATGAAGAAGATTTAGTGAAACACCAGAACGTGCTTTACTTAAAGAGATAGTTCTACAAATCACTGCATATTTACATACTTCATAACTTAAGTTTTTTCCAATACCACAACCATGAAATCTAAAAAGATTAGTTTGTAGTTTTGCTGCATCTTCATAATTAACATAGTTTCTACCAGCATCACCATAACCAGTTGTAATCCCATAAATTGGCTTGCCTTGTTTAATAGTGTTCATCATAAAGTCATGCGTATGATTTATATATTCAATAAATTCTTTATCTTCAGATATTTTAATACTTTTTGCTTTACTAATCTCTTCTAAAGATATGTGCCTTTTATCTATACTTAATTCCATTTATTCTCCCCAAAAATTATAAAAATTGAACCATTGATTTGGATATTTTTTTATAATTTTTTCATACTCTTTTGTATATGTATCTAATGCAATATTAATTGCTTCTACTTCAGGTTTTGTTTTATCTAAATTTATCAATAAATACTCGACTTTATATTTCTGTATGCCTGTTAAAACAATGAAATAAACTAAAATAGGTTTATCTGTTTTATAAGCAATTTGAAATGGATTCTTATTAAATTTAGCTTTTTTATTAAAAAAATCAACGGATATTTCTGCTTTTTTATTGGAAGCTCTATCTGCCATGATTGCCACAATCTCATCATTCATCAATGCATTTGCAATTTGAACTGAAACGCTTATTGTCCCCTGGTCTAAATCAATTATATTTATATTTTGTTTTTTTTCTAAAGAATTTTCAATCTCTTTTATTCCTTCTAATAAAACTTCTTTCATAACTATATTTAATTTATTTGTTACATGAGAAGAATTTGAAGAGGCAGCCCATCCTCCAAAATGTGAGTAAAGTAAAATTGTGCCTTCATTTAAAATTTTTGTAGGAACTGAAATATCATCATATTCAAATATGTAACTCTTAGAGTCAGCTTTTGATATAAATCTATCAACCATACATACTGCAAAGATACGTAAGCTGTCTCTTATACACATCTGACGCTGCCGACGAAGAGGAT
>CAJXPH010000304.1 GCA_913057765.1 uncultured Campylobacteraceae bacterium | reverse complement strand
CGAGATCCTCTCTGGTCTCGTGGGCTCGGAGATGTGTATAAGAGACAGTCTTTAAATATATTATAGATAACTATCCAAATCTGATTTCGGATTGTGGTCCTGTTTTGTTTTTTTATCAAACAATTTATTTTTTTTATTATATTTAGTTATTACTTTATGTAATACTTTATCAAACTTCTTTTTAAGTTTCTCACAATTAGGTTGTGGTTTTATTCTTAAAAGTTTTTTATCAATCTCTTTTGCGGCACGTATTATATAATATTCATGTTTATGTTCATGCTTCTTTACTTTATTATAAAAAATTCTAAAACTACTTCTTGTATTATAAGATACTTTTTGTTCTTTAGATATTTTAGGTAAAATTATTATAATTTTAGCAACAGTCTTTAAATTAACAGCAGTACAAATATTATTTTTTTTAAAAGTCTCATAATCTAAATGAATTCTCCATCTAGTTACACCCAAGAATTTTTTACCATCCATGAAGATAGGTGTTTTTGCAAACAATGCTCTTCTCAAATCTTTCTTTGACTCAGGATAGATATAATAATACTCTATTTTACTATTAATAACTGGCTTAGCAAAAATAAAATATGGAAATAACAAAATAAAAACACTAAAGAGAAATTTCAATATATTCCTTTTATATATTTATTAATTATTATATCATGTAAAAATAAAATCTACACAAACTATTAATAAAAATCATATATACTATTTAATCAATTTAAAAAAGGCTATATAATGAAAGAATTTGATTTAATAATTATTGGTGGGGGAAGAGCTAGTAATCTTGCCGTAACAGCAGGGAAACTTGGTAAAAAAGTTGCATTAATTGAAAAGTCAACATTAGGAGGAACTTGTCCAAACAGAGGATGTGTTCCATCAAAACTACTTATTGGTTATGCCCATGTTGCAAATGCAATTAAAGAATCAAAAAGACACTTTATAGACTCTTCAATAAATAATATCGATGTAGAAAAGATATTTGAAGAGACTAACAATTATATTTCAAAAATAGATCCAAGATACGAAAGTAGATTTAATGAAAATGTAGAAATATTTAGAGGAATTGGTTCCTTCATTTCAAATAATGTTATAAAAGTAAATGAAGAAGAGTTAACAGCTCCACAAATTGTTATTGCAACAGGAACAAAACCAATTAGAGCTGGACACGAAAAAGCTTGGACAAGTGATGATATATTCCCACTTAAAGGAAAAGTTCCTAAGTCAATTACAATCGTTGGAGCAGGTTTCATTGCTTGTGAACTTGCAAGCTTCTTCTCTGCTATTGGAATAAAAACTAAACTACTAGTTAGAAGTCAAAGAATATTGGGAAATGAAGATAAAGAAATATCTTCAATATTTAAAAAAGAATTTAGTAAGAGTGTAGATATTAAGTTTGATACAACAATTCAGAATATTGAATATGTAAATGACAAATTTGAATTAATACTTGATAGTAAATCTGAAGGGATAGTTGAGCATACTAGTGATGCTTTACTTTATGCAACAGGAAGAAAATCAAATACGGGAAGTTTACATCTAGAAAATACAATTATTGAAACTGATGAAAGAGGATTTATTAAAAGAAATGAACTGTTTGAAACGGCTGCAAAAGGAGTTTATGTGGTGGGAGATGCATCGGGAAAACATATGTTACAACATGCAGCAGCATATGAAGTCAACCATTTAGGTAAAATTTTACTTGAAGATTGTAAAGAACCATTAAAATTTAAATATATGCCACATTCAGTTTTTACAGAACCTGAAGTTACAAGTGTTGGAATTACAGAACAAAAAGCACAAGAGGAAAATATTGAGTATGTAACAACAACTACAAATTGGCTAGCAAGTGCAAAAGCTATGTCAACTAGATTAAAATACCCTGTTACTAAGTTTATTATTAATCCAAAGAACTATGAAATTTTAGGATGTCATATGATAGGACCAGAGAGTTCAACAATGATGCATCAAGTGTTAGCAATAATGCATTTAGATAATGATATTAGGCATTTAAAAGAGATGTTGTACATTCATCCTGCGTTAAGTGAGGCATTACTCCCAGCAGCTGTTCAGGCAGTCAAAGAAATAGAAAGATATCAGAGTAGTTTCTAATTACTCTGATATATCTTTAGAAAATTGTAAAAATTAAAAGAACAAAATAATCTATCTACTAGATAACTTAAAGACTTTTAATATTTACACTTGTCATTAGAGTTGACTTCATAAGCATTTTAATACCCTGAATATCTATTTCGATATTTAAATACATAGAAAATTCATTCTTTTTTTCTAATTTATTACTTATGTCATAATAAAGAATACCATTACCATAAGCATCCGCCTTCAAATTACTATTTAATTCGCTCATATCCATATTCATATCATATGTTGCTAATAAGTCAAAAATTGCAATTCCAGCGTCTGTTATTTCTTTTAGTTTATATTCTGTATTCTGTTTCATATTTATTAACATTCCATTTAGTGGAATAGAAAGAGGTTTAGTATCTATATAACTATCTCCAACTTTAAATTCTATATTATATACTCCAGATTGTGTAGAAGTGGCAGAAAAAACTTGTTTAAGTATATTAAAGCTAGATTCTTTTTCATCCGATGACATCTTATTAGAATCAAGATTCTTTAATTCTAGTTTTCCATCTTTTAGTTGATTAAAATACAAAGTTGAACCAGATAATTTATCTTGTGCTGAAGGAATTTTTACCTTCACATTTTTTTGATCTAATAAAAAAGTATCTTTTTTTATATTTTTCAGTTCTATATTAATTGAACCATCATCATCTAAAGCACTTGTTTTTATTTCTTCTTCTGATTCTTGGAGGGTTTTAATAAAAACAGGAAACTTTTTTCCTTTTTTTTCCATTTCTTTTATTAATATTTCATCACCCATAACTTTTATAATAGAATCCATTTCTATTTTAGTTTCTTTTATTAATTTTTGATTAGCTAAATATTTAACCTCATATTTGAACTTGTCTAAGGCAGTTAAACTATCTATAAATATAAATATAAATATAAATATAAAAAACCGATTTCTCATTATAATTCCTGTCTCTTATACACATCTGACGCTGCCGACGAAGA
>CAJXPH010000303.1 GCA_913057765.1 uncultured Campylobacteraceae bacterium | reverse complement strand
ACGAGATCCTCTCTGGTCTCGTGGGCTCGGAGATGTGTATAAGAGACAGATACAGTTGTTGCCCCAATACCTCCAGCAACTCCACTTACTGCAATGATTTTATTATCAAGTTTATTTTTATTAATTAATTTATGTTTTGTATCTAAAATAATATTTTTGATATGTTCTGGTGAAAATTCATCAATTGAAACATAGTTTTCTATATTTAATTTACCACAAGTTAAAGATAGATTATGGTCATTTGGACCAATTACTATAACAAATTCATTAAAAGTTCTTAATAACTCTTCATCATCTCTAATAAGTTCATTGTTTTGGACGGTATATATAATAATATTTTTTGAATTTTTTTGATTTAATTTATCTGTCACTTTTGTAATATCATGGATAACACTTATATCTGCATTTAAAAGAATATCTAAATTTGTTTGTAATTTGTTTGCAAATTTGATTGTATTCTTATCTGTGATAATAAAAATATTTAAAGGAGTGTTTTGAGATAATAAATCTTTTTCTATCTCAAATATTTTTCTTAATGCTATTTTTGATTTTTTTAAAAGTTCTCTTAAAACTTGTCTATACCAAATTCTTCTATTAAACGTAATCTTACCAAAAATAATATCTCCATCTTTGAGTACAATTGAGTATCTATTATTAATAAAATTTATATCATCTTCAATAATATCATAACCATCAATTGTAAATCCATATACAAAGTTATTATATTTAAAATCGTATTTCATAAATGTAAGTTTTTGAATATTTGAAATAAGTACAAAAAGTTGTAAAATTTCAATTACATTTTCTCTTCTAATATCCAAGGCACCTTGAACATCAGAATAAATTTGATAATTTTTATAATCCATTTTATTTCCTATTCATTAAAATTATTATTTTTTTAATAATTTGTCTTATTATGCCATATTAAAACTTACGATTTATGCATATGTCTCATTATTATGGTGTACATACTACATTTATTACTGAATCAGCAGAAATTAAACTAGGGTCTATTGGTTCTGGAACAAAAATTTTCAACATACTAAAGGACATATCTGTAAAATCTCTATCACTATTCCAATTATCATGGTCATCTGTAGTAGTGCCATTACCTGCATTTGTAGTTGAAGCTAAATCTTCTGAAATATATACATATCCATTATCTGGATCATACTCTGGGCTTAGACTTCTATTAGAGACAAAATCATCCCAATTATCGATGTTTCCCGCAAAGTTTTTTAAATTTGTGCCATTATATTTTCTTTGTGAACCTGATTGAGCGTTATAATAAGCCCAAGCTTCAGTATTCCATTGAGCCTTTTTCTCTGTTAGGGCAACAAATGCTCCCCAGTCTTTTTCTGCAATTTCTCTCATATGCTCTTCTTGATTATCAAAGTTTAGATATTGATCTTGAAAGTATACATTTGCTCTACTTGTTAAACTACTATGTCCATCATCGCTTCTTTCTACTACGTTATCATCTCTTGTAAGGACAACTTGGGGAGAAGTTGGACTTGTTTTACAGTCTGTTGAACCGCCATTATCAAAGCTTATTGATGTATTTGCAGTTGAAATAGTAGAGTTTTGTTTTGTGCTAGAATTAAATTGACCGAATCTTCTATATCCATCTGCGATAAAAAACATTCTAGTATGAGGCATTTCTATATTTGCAATAGTTTCTCCAACTTTACTTTCCCAATCTTTTTTATTATCTAAAATAAGTTGTGCATTTTGGGGACAGCCATTTGAATCTAATTCATAGGTACCTACCATATTGTAATAACCAGCGTTAATTACACCTCTAAAATCAACATCAACATTAAAAGTAAATCTATTTAAATCAACAGCTCTTGAAAAGCCATCTAATAAAAAGCTTTCTTTTCCTAAGAACTTATACCAAAAGTTAGTTTTTGTGTAATCATCTACTACTGCTGTTATAGTATCCGGTCTACCATCAGGTACCCCATCATAGGTATCTGTATTACTATCATAAGTCCCTGCATCCCTCCATACATACCTGATTTTATTGTTATCAAATAAATCTTTTCCTAAAGTACTTGCTTGGACTAAATCATCGGTGGTATCTTCTGCTAAACAGATAGCAGTCATGGTATCTGAGGGACCATCTAAATTACCTTGCATATTTTTAAAATATTCTGCACCAAGAGCTTTGATACTTTCTAATGCGACATCTTCTAAATCATAATATTTGTTTTTTGCTTCTCTTTCATCATTTACTGTAGCAACGAACATAACTATTCCAAAAATAAGAAGAAAACCCATTAACATTTGGTCTAAAAAAGCTTTTTTCATAATGAACCTTTCTTAAAAAGTATAAAATCCTAGCTTAAATAATAACTCTGTAAATATAACAGCCGAAAAAATTGCAGGAGCCATTGGGGCTACTTTTCTTTTTTTGATTTTTTGAAGATATATTAAAAAAATCATTTGCATTAAACCTGTAATTAGAAGAAATAACGGGAATAATAAAGGTTGAAGATATAATGCAACTACCACTATATACTTAATATCCCCGCCTCCTAATATCATGGTTGGCATAATTAATAATATTATAACAAAAAATAGCAATATAAGTAAAGGGACTATAAAAGAATATATATTGAATTGATTTTCTATATAACCAAAAATTAATAAAAAAATAAGAAGCGTCCCAAGGGTAATATTTGGAATTCTATATCTCTTACAATCTATGTAAGATAAAAAAAATGAAAAAATATAAAAAGAGATTGAAAATAACATTTTTAAATATTATTTTACTTCGTCCATAACTTTTTGTATTTGTGTGTCTGATTCATTGATTAAATTATCTCTATGAGAATCTGACCAGTTATGCAGACTAATGAATAGTGCTAGGGATACAACTACTAACAACAAGGTAAC
The DNA here is from genome assembly GCA_913057765.1 of uncultured Campylobacteraceae bacterium. GTDB lineage: Bacteria > Campylobacterota > Campylobacteria > Campylobacterales > Arcobacteraceae > Halarcobacter. The sequence goes on along the minus strand of CAJXPH010000303.1, from coordinate 267 downwards.
AAGGATTTTATCCATTGCCCCTCGCTGAGATGTAATTTTAAAAAATAATTTATTATATAAATTTTTTTTCAATTAAAATACCTTATAGTTTGTATCTTATTATTTCATTGCTTCTGTAATTTGACTGTTAGCATTTGATTGCATAGTGTTCTTTTGACCATCCATCCAACCTTTTAGTCCAACAACTGCAGCAACACCAACAACAACTAGTAATAATGCTGTCTCTTATACACATCTCCGAGCCCACGAGACCAGAGAGGATCTCGT
>CAJXPH010000302.1 GCA_913057765.1 uncultured Campylobacteraceae bacterium | reverse complement strand
AGATCCTCTCTGGTCTCGTGGGCTCGGAGATGTGTATAAGAGACAGGTATTATACGTTGAAGATGAATTAGATGTTAGAAAACATATTGTTGAATATTTGAATAGGTATTTTAAAAAAATTTATGTTGCTGATAATTGTGAAGATGCTTTAGATCTCTATAAAATCTATAAACCAAATATTATTTTACTGGATATAAATTTACCAGGAATGAATGGTATAGATTTTGCAACATTAATTAGAAAGAATGACTCTAAAACTAGAATTATCATGACAACGGCATATACAAATAAAGAGTTTATGGTTCAAGCCATTGAATTAGATTTAACAAGGTATTTAGTTAAACCTGTAACAGGAACAGATCTTTTTAGTGCAACTGAAAAAGCAATAGTTGAATTAGATAAAAATAGTTCTCTTCCTTCTATCATTAATTTAGGTGAAAACTTTTTTTATCAACATACGGAGAAAAATATCCTTAATACTAAAGATAGTTCTATTATTATTTTAAGAAAAAAAGAGATTCAATTACTTGAGTTTTTTATAAATAAAAAAAATGAAACAGTTACCTATGAAGTGATTGAAACACAGATTTGGCCAGATGATATTATGACAGAAGATGCAATACGAAGCCAAATTAGAAATATAAGAAATAAGACATATAGTAAAATTCTAAAAAATATTAGCGGAGTAGGATATAAACTTTGTGTAATGGCAGACTAAAATGAACAATTTAAAAAGTATAAAGAACCAGAATATATTCCATGTTAATCATGATGTATCTATAAAAGATGCCATGGCCATAATGATAAATAATAAGAATGGTTGTGCAATATTACTTAAAAAAAACAAACCTATTGGGATATTAACAGAAAGTGATGTTGTAAATATTCTAAAAAATAAAATTGATATCAATAGTCCAGTAAATAAAATTGGAATAAAAAAAGTTATTACTGTTAATCAGTCTCGCCCAATAGATATTGCATTTGATACATTAAGTAAAAACAATATACGCAGAATAATATTAGTAAATAGAAATGATAACTATGCAGGGGTTGTAACCCAAGAAGATTTATTTGAATACTTAGAAGAAGATGTTTACAAAGTAGATTTAAAAATAAATGATATTGTAAAAACAAATAAAAAAGTCTTAACAATAGATATAAACTCTAATATTAATGATACTTTGATACTTATGCAAGAGCATAGTGTTGGCTCTATTGTTGTTACTCAAGACAATCATCATGTTGGAATTATTACAGAGAAAGATATTTTAAATATAACATTCAAAGAGATTGATTTAAAATCTAATATTGAAAAATATATGAATAAACCAGTTGTTACAGTTGCTTATAATGAACTTGTTACAAATGTAATAGATATTATGAAATTAAAGAATATTAGACGTGTCGTAGTTTTAGATAAAAAGAAAAATGTTGTTAATATACTTACAAATAGAGACATCTTAAAACATATAAAAGGTAATTATTCTAGAATCCTACAAAATAAGATAAAACATGCTCAAGAGATAATGAACTTCCTTCCTGAAGCAATAATCGAAATTTTTGATAATGAAAAAGAGCAAATATTACATTGGATGAACAATAAAGCAAAAACAATTTTTGGAGACAGATTACTTGATAAAAAAGTAACTTCAATTTTTGAAAAAAAAGATTGGAAAAGAATATATAAAAAGTTTAAAAATAGAAAGGTCATGACAAATACAATAATAAAAATTGGTAGTTCTTCTTATGAATTATCTGGAACCTTATCAAAGAACTTAAATAATAACTACATTAAGATAATATTTAAAGACGTAACTATTCATGAAAAAGAAAAGTATCTCTTACAAGAAGAGGTAGATAAAGAAATTAAAAAAAGACTAGATAATGAATATTTACTAATGCAACAATCAAAACTAGCAATGATGGGTGAAATGATTGCACATATTGCACATCAATGGAGGCAACCACTCTCTCAACTAGGTGGAATATTTATGAATTTAGAAGCCTCTTATAATTTTGATGAATTAACTAAAGATTATATGAATTCTAGAATTAAAAATGGTAATGAATTGCTAAAATATATGTCTACAACTATAGATGATTTTTCAAATTTCTTTGAACCTAATAGAAAAAAAGAAATATTTAATGCTTCTGATTATATTGATAATGCAATTAATATTATAGAAATGAGTTTGACATATAATCATATTAATATTAATGTAAATAAAAATAGTGAAACATATCCTATTCTTGGTTATCCCAGTGAATTTTCACAAGTAATTCTAAATATACTTATAAATGCAAAAGATGCATTATGTGATACTTCATCAAGTTCTAGAAATATTAACATATCAATAGCAAAAGATAAAAATAACGTGATTGTTGAAATAGAAGACAATGCCGGTGGAATAAAAAAAGATCTTATAGAAAAAGTTTTTGACATGTATTTTACAACTAAAAAGAGTAAAGAGGGTACAGGATTGGGACTTTATATATCAAGATTGATTATTGAAACAAAACTAAATGGTGAAATTAAAATCAAAAATACTAAAGTAGGGGCTAAGATTATAATTATATTACCACTATGTAAAAAGAACAAAAAGTAAATGAAATTGATAAATATATAGAGAATTAAAATTTCTTTTTTTAATTCTTTATTTACTTCAAGCGTTAATTTTTATATAACTACATACTTACAATTATAATAATCATCCGTTAATATTTTAATCGCAGATTTATCTAATACATCACTATAAGGTATTACATATCTAAACTCTACATTTTTTTCTTCCATATCATTAGTTTTTACATATTTGATTGCATTAGTATGAAATATTTCTATATCTTTTTCAGTAATTGATTTTGATTTAGAATTGTTTTTACATTGAAGGAGAAATATTTTCTCATCTTTATGACAAATAAAATCTATACCCTGATCTTTTTTGCTATTATCTACTTTATATCCTAATTTTTCATATTTTTTTACTGTACGTAATTCTAAGGTTAAACCTTTTTTCTCATTTTCTTCATTTTTGTTTATTCTACGTGTTTTGTCTTTCTTATTCATAAATTTTTTAAATAATACAATAGCAATAACTATTGGTACTATATGCCATATTTTAGATAATGAAGCCTGTCTCTTATACACATCTGACGCTGCCGACGAAGAGGATAGTGTAGATCT
>CAJXPH010000301.1 GCA_913057765.1 uncultured Campylobacteraceae bacterium | reverse complement strand
GAGATCCTCTCTGGTCTCGTGGGCTCGGAGATGTGTATAAGAGACAGGAATATGATATTAGAAAACTTCCTGAAATTGATGAAAATGAAATAGATTATGAAATATACGAGAGACCTTGGGGTTTTTATAAAAGCACTTTATTAGCAAACCATGTTCAATCAAAAATCATAACTGTTTTTCCAAAAGGTGAATTGAGTTTACAAAAACACAAAAGAAGAGAAGAACATTGGATATTTATTAAAGGTGAAGGAAAAATTTTTCTTGAAGAGTCTATTTTAGATGTTGAACAAGGAAGATATGTTTACATTCCAAAGGGATGCAAACATAAAGTTGTTAACAGTTCAGAAGATGAGAATTTAATTTTTGCAGAGGTTCAACTTGGAGATTATTTTGGAGAAGATGATATTATACGTTATGAAGATAAATATGGGAGAGTTTAATGGCATTTAATTTTAATTATAAAGAGCCAAAAGTTATAGCTGAAATCGGCTGTAATCATATGGGCGAATTTGAGATTGCAAAAGAGTTAATTGATTTAGCTAAACAAAGTGGTGCAAAATATATAAAGTTTCAAAAAAGAAATAACAAAGAATTATTAACTGAGGAACAATATAATACTCCTCATCCTATTCCTGAAAATTCTTATGGAAAAACTTATGGAGATCACAGAGAGTTTTTAGAATTTGATGTTGAACAGCATAGAGTATTAAAAGAGTATTGTGATTCAATTGATATGGTATATTCAACTTCTGTATGGGATGTGACAAGTGCAAAAGAGATGATTAGTTTTAATCCAGAGTTTCTAAAAGTTCCTTCTGCTTGTAATAATAATTTTGATATGTTAAAAGTCCTTAGAGATGATTTTGTAGGACAAGTACAACTTTCAATTGGTATGACTAGTAAAGAAGAAGTTGAAGAAATCGTAAGGTTTTTTGAAGAGACAAACCAAGCAGAAAGTAGGTTGTTGATTTATTCTTGTACTTCAGGATATCCAGTTCCTTTTGGAGATGTTTCATTATTGGAAATTAACTGGTTGTATGAAAATTATCAATCACGAGTTAATGAAATAGGCTTTTCAGGGCATCATTTAGGAACAGCAGTTGACATCGCAGCTTATACTTTAGGTTCACGTTGGATAGAAAGACATTTTACAAAAAATGTTAAATGGAAAGGTACTGATCATGGAGCATCTTTGATGCCGGAGGGATTAAAAAGATTAGTTGATGATTTAAATGCTGTATATCAATCTTTACAATATAAAAGTAAAGAAATCTTACCTATAGAACAAGTTCAACGTGATAAATTAAAGAATAGAAAGTAGAAATATGACTATAGCCTTTGTCCCTGCAAGATGTGGAAGTAAAGCAATAAAATTTAAAAATATAAAAGATTTTTGTGGAAAACCCCTCATTTACTGGAATTTATCAGCGCTACAAAATGCAAGTTGCATAGATGAAGTCTATGTTGCAACAGATTGTCAAGAAGTAAAAGAAGTTGTAGAAAGTTTTAATTTCTCAAAAGTCAATATTTATATGAGAGATAAAGAGAATGCAAAAGATACTTCCGCTACTGAAGATGTAATGTTAGAATTCTTATCAAAAAAACAGTTTAACATTGAGGATATGTTCTTTTTAGTACAAGCAACCTCTCCTATCACACAAACTGATGATTTTGAAAAAGCAATGTTCCAATTACAAAATAGTAAGAAGGATTCATTATTAACGGTAGTAAAAGATAAAAGATTTTATTGGAAAAAAGATGGGACTCCTATAAATTATGATTATAAAAATAGACCAAGAAGACAAGATTTCGAAGGCTATTATCTAGAAAATGGAGCTTTTTATATCAATAAAGTGGAGAATATAAAAAGAGATAAAAATCGTTTAAGTGGTGAAGTCGAATTGTATGAAATGCAAGACTACACTTCTATTGAAATTGATGAACCTTCTGACTGGATTATTGCAGAGCAGTATATGAAAGAACATGTCTTATCTAAAAAAGAAGTAGCTATAAAAAAAATAAAATTATTTTTAAGTGATGTTGATGGAACGCTCACTGATGCTGGTATGTATTATGATGAAGCAGGGAATGAATTGAAAAAATTTAATACTCAAGATGGTAAAGGTTTTGAAATACTTAGAAACTATGGTATTAAAATAGGACTAATTACTAGTGAAAAAACAAAAATTGTTGAAAAAAGAGCTAAAAAATTAAAAGTTGATTATCTCTATCAAGGGTTAGAGCATCAAGGAAAACTTGAAATCACTAAAGAAATATGTATAAAAGAGGGAATTTCTCTCGATGAAGTTGCATATATAGGTGATGATATAAATTGTAAAGAACTTCTTGAAAATGCAGGGGTTTCTGCTTGCCCAAAGAATGCAGTAAATGAAATTATGGAAATGAATAATATAATAAAACTTTCAAAAAATGGTGGTTCTGGAGCAGTAAGAGAATTTATATCATTGTTAATAAGTAATAATAGAATATAGAACGTATAAGAGGAAAGATACATGGAAGATTTTGAACAGAGTATAAAAGATGTTTTAATTAATACTCTTGAAACTTTTGAAACTTTAGATAATAAATCTATAGATATAGAATCTATAATTGGATTGTATTATATAAAATCATATTTGAATGATAACTCTCTTTCAAATGAAAATAAATTTATTGTGGATAGAATATTCTTTCTATTACAAAAAGAAAAATATGAAAAATATTTTTTATCAGATATAAGATTTCTTGTTACTTGGTATTTAATACGTTCTATTAAAGATGTCTCTCTTGAAAAAGAAATTATAGAAGAGTTTTTTTCTGTATATTTAGTTTTTGACAATTTTCAAAATATTATTGATAATAAAGATATTCTTCAGATGATATATCCTCAAGATAAATTAGAAGAATATTTAGAAGAGCTTTATCAAGCAATAAGAAAAAGAGGAGACTTTTTTGATCTAGAGTTGATAGATAAAGAAAAAATCATTTTCAAATATCATTTTATAACAGTTATGATGTATGAAAGAAATGAAAAATCATTTAAAAAAATGTATGATAACTTATATCAGATATTTTTAGAAGCAATAGAAAGAAAAGATGATGAGGTAATATTTTATATTTATTCTCCTTTACAGTTTTCTTGGAATAGTATCTGTCTCTTATACACATCTGACGCTGCCGACGAAGAGGATAGTGTAG
>CAJXPH010000300.1 GCA_913057765.1 uncultured Campylobacteraceae bacterium | reverse complement strand
CCTCTCTGGTCTCGTGGGCTCGGAGATGTGTATAAGAGACAGATTAAAATCATTAGGAACTAGAATTAGACATTTTTTGTCTATATCAACATTATTATTCTTTGAAAAAGTGAAACAATAATCCTGTACATTATTTAAAGCTAGTACTTTAGTAATATAAAACTCTTCTCCATGTAATTCTTTTTGCAAATAACCCGCTATAATTTGAGCACTTATTCCATTACCCATCTAATAACCTCAAAACTTTCTGCATAATCTGTTCCTATCTGAACACCTCTTGTTTTTGCTAAAGAAAAAATAAAACTTTCACTCATATAATCTCTACTCCCTTGAGATTTATATTCTTTTAATGCATCACATTTTGCCTGTATATGCTGTTTTTCCAATTTTACAAAAGAAGTAGTATTAAAGGTAAGATTATTCCAAATAAGTTCATATCCTAATATTGTCATATTCTTAAATGCACGAAGTCCTTCTTGTGCAATAGTACTATGATCTTGATGAATATCATTTAATGAAGGCATAAGCACTAAATCTGGTTTTAATTCTCTTCTATGTTTAATCAAATCTTCAAGTATCTCTTGTCTTGCATAGTTTAGTTTTCTTACTTCATAATTATAAATTATAACATTTTCTTTTTTTATTCCAAGTCTAGTAGTTGCATTTATAACTTCAGTTTTAAGTATATCTTTTGGAAATCCATCAGGGACTGATGTCTCTGCAGTTGAAAAAGCAAAATAATATATATTTGCACCATTTTCTATAAGTTTACTTATTGTTCCACCTGCACCTAATTCTCCATCATCTGTATGTGGAGCCAATACATATACTGTTTTGAATTTATCTATCATTTAATAACTCTTTAATAATATATTTACTAGCTTCTCCACCACCGTATAGATTCAGTGATTGATAATTACTAGTATTTAATTTTTTATTGTTTTTATATGCTTCTAATATTTTTGTTCCATTTGCACCTACTAAAATATTAGCTTCACATTCTATTAGTTCAACCCACTCTGTCTCATCCCTTAGGGTGATACATTGTTTTCCAAAGAAATATGCTTCTTTTTGTAGTCCTCCACTATCTGTCATCACCAAACTACAATTATCTATTAGCCATACCATTTGTAAATACCCAATAGGATCTATTATAGTCAAATTCTGAATATTTAATTTCAAATTCTCTAAAATCTTTTTTGTTCTAGGATGGAGTGGTAAGATAACTTGGTTCTCTCTTGCTATTTCATTTAGTGCTTCAAATATACTTTTTAATCTTGTTTCATCATCAGTATTTTCAGCTCTATGTATAGTACATAGGACAAAATCATCTTTTATTTCACATGATGGTTTAACTGCTAATTCTTTATAAAATATTGCACCATCTTGCATAACATCACCCGATTTTATTATTTTACAATCAAGATTTTCATAACCTTCATTCTGTAGATTTGTAACTGCTGCATCAGTAGGACAAAATAATATTTGACTAACTCTATCAGTAAGTATTCTATTTACTTCCTCTGGCATTTTCATATTAAAACTTCTAAGACCTGCTTCAATATGTGCTACTTTTATATGTAGTTTAGAAGCTACTATTGCTCCTGCAAGAGTAGAGTTAGTATCGCCATATACCATTACCCAATCTGGCTTTTCTTTTAAAGCAACTTCTTCTATCTTTTCTATCATTTGTCCAGTCATTGCACCATGAGACTTTCCCCCAATACCTAAAAAGTAGTTTGGTTTAGGTATTTTCATTTCATCAAAGAATATATCTGACATGTTTGAATCATAATGTTGCCCTGTGTGAACTATAATCTCTTCTATTTCATTATACTTTGCAATCTCACGACTAACAGAACCAGCCTTTATAAATTGTGGTCTAGCCCCTAAAACTGTCAATATTTTCATCTCTTAGTTCCTTTAAATAAACTCATAATTTTTAATATACAAAAAGTAAAACTATCTTTCATATTGTATTTCCAAGATAATCGACAAGATACACATAAAGGATTATCACAAAAATGAAATGAATTATTACTTTCAATCAATTTATATTCTAAAGCATATGCTTCTTTTGCATTTAATATTAATGCTGAACTTTTTCCAATATTTCCAACTTTTAACAAATTATTAGCTACATAATGTTGATAAAACTTTCCAAAACCAGAACTACAACCACCCACATCACTTTTTTTATATATTTTCACTTCATTGCTTTGATTTCTATAATAAACTCTGAATAAATTTTTAAATAAAGACTGCTTTGTTAAACCTAATTTTTGTTGTGCGTAATGAACTGTTGTAAAACCTGGACTTTCATCAATTATTCCAAAAATTATCATTTTTGCATTTAAGTCAATTAATTTTTTTATAGGATCATAAAGTAAAGAATTTTGGTCATGATTATTTATGATTAGGTTAGCATTCTGCCCTATAGCAATAAATGAATTAGTAGGATGAGAACTTCTTTTTGCACCTTTGTATTTTAAACATAATTTTCCTAGTGCTCCAGTTTCAGGAAGAGTATCTTTATCAAAGATATATTTTTTATCAACCTTATAAAATGGGAAACTTTTTGTAAATCCTAATGTAACAACGGTGCCTCCCTCTCCAATAACATCAAATAATGCATCCAAAAAGATATTACGAGGTTTTAATTGACCTACTTTTCCTAAGTTTCCTCGTATAAATACAGTATCATCTTTTTTTAAACCTAACTCAAGGAAATCATTTATTAATTGTTTTTTCATGACTTTCTTCTATCCTTCTATTAAACTGACAATATCATCTTTAAGTAAAGAATAGAAATCCTCTAAAGATGATTGACTAATATTAGTATCAAATCCATAGTTAGTGATTGAAGTCACCTCATATCCGCCTTCTTTTACTTCATCAAAAAAAGGTAGATATCCAATTATATCATCACCTAAACCAATAGGAAAAATATTGAAATGTTGAAATTCCTTTTTTAATTCAACATAATATTTAGAATTTACTTCGGCAGGAATAGATAAAAATATATTATTTTCTATAATGAAAAGCTTTATTTCTAGAACAACAACACTTTTCGCACTTTCAGAACTTAATTTATAATGACATGTTTTTTTTCTAATTTCAAAGTTATCAATTAATTTTGAGGAATGAATATTTTTTAAAATCTGTCTCTTATACACATCTCCGAGCCCACGAGACCAGAGAGGATCT
>CAJXPH010000299.1 GCA_913057765.1 uncultured Campylobacteraceae bacterium | reverse complement strand
AGATCTACACTATCCTCTTCGTCGGCAGCGTCAGATGTGTATAAGAGACAGTTCTCATTTAAAAGTTTTTTCTGATTTTTAATAGACTGTTCTATTTGTTCTATATTATATTTATTGAAAATTTCGTTGGAAAAAACACAATCAAATTTCTTTTGAATATCAAGTTCAATATTATTAACCAATATAACTCTAATATCGATGAAAGCATCTTTCAAAAATCTAGTTTTTATTTTTTCATCTTCACTTGCAACAACTTCATAATACTCATCTAAAAGTTTTAAGTCATCACCTTTTTTACTTCCTAATTCTAAAATCTTTTTAAATCTTGGTAAGTGTTCTTGTAAAATAGAGATAAAATCAATCATATCATTCCTTTTTATCTAAATAATATTTGCATTTAAAAACAACAATATACCTAAAACAAACATAACAACTGGAGCTAAAATTTCTAAAAAGTTAGTCATTTTATGTGATCTTTCAGATAAATTACTAACACTAACACCTAAAAATGCTGAAGCAAAAATAACTACACCCATTCCTAAACTTATAAAAATAGAGGCTAAAAATACTGCAAAATAAGTTTTTAATATAAAGGCATAAATAAATAATACTACAGTTCCAGGACATGGAATCAATCCTGCTGTTAATACAAAATATAAATCTTGTTTCATAAAACTTACTTTTTGTTTATTGACTTTTTGTGGTTTATTTACACTCCATATTGGATTAGTTGATTCACTTGAACAACAAGAACTACAAGCACAACTTTTATTTTTTAATTTATTATACAAAATGTATAAGGCTAGTATTATTATTAATACAGCTGATACTTTAGTTAAGATTTCTACAGAATCATTTACAAAATTGTTTAATACTGATTGAAGAACAAAAATTGAAACCATAACTAATATTAATGCACCCACAATATGAATAAATGCACTTAACTGTGAAATTACAAAAGCTTTTAAATATGAACTTTTATTTGCAACAAAATATGAAAAGGCCAAAGATTTTCCATGACCTGGTCCTAATGCATGGATAAGTCCATAAATAAAAGATATTCCAAGTAAAACTATAAGTGCAAAATTATCACCTTTTTCTATTTTTACAAGATACTCTTTTACTTTTTTAGAAAAACTACTTAAAAGTGTTTCTTCCTTTTTTATTTCTATTTCATTATTTTTAATTACTTCTTTTTTTTCTTCTTCAAAAACTTGTGTCTTTTCATTAATATAGAAAACTACACTTTGCCTCTTTTGAACTTTTGAAATTTTATAAGGAGCATCAAATTTTATTCCATTTTTCTGCATAATTAAAATAAAATAGTTTTCTTTATCATCCGTATTTATATATAAAACATTATCCAAAATAACATCATAGTCAAGATTAAGTTCATACTCAAAATGAAGAAGAGAATGTTTTATATAGGTTTTATACTCATTTACAACTATTTCATTTGAGTTTTCTTTATCGATTACTTTATCATAAGAAATATGTGTTAAGAAATTCCTTTCTTTTATATAATCCAAAAGAGATTCTTCAATTGGTATTAATTCTTTATTATCTAAATAATTATTTTGATTTTCATCATATATTTCTTTTAGATATTCACTAAATTCTTTTGATAAAACCCAAGTTATATTTGCTGTTTTGATTTTGTCTTGCGTAGATTCAATTGATATTGAAACCTTTGTTTTGGGAGAATAAATAGTACATAAAGTGCATCCAGAAAGGATACTCTTTATGAAAACAATGATAAATAAAGCTCTTATCATTTGTAACTTTTTGCAATCTCTCTTGCAGTTTTTACTAAGTTTTCTTTCCATTCAAATGCTAAAGGATCCATTATTGTAACATTTCCTTTTATACTATTTGAAATAGTATTAGCACCTTTTTTTGAAAATTGAGGAGCTACAAATACAATCTTAATATTATGTTTTTTTGCTTCTTCTACTAAGTTAACAAGTTGTGATGGTTTTGGTTCTTTACCCTGAATCTCGATAGCAATTTGTTCTAAATCATATCTTGATGCGAAATATCCCCAAGATGGATGGAAAACCATAAATGCTTTGTGAGCATATGGTTCTAAAATTGTTTTTAATTCTTTATTTAAAGTATCAAGTTCTTTTATAAACTTTTCATAATTCATTTTATAAAAAGTTTTATTTTTATTATCAATTTTTACTAAACCTTCATAAATATTTTTAGCTTGTACTTTTATTAATATTGGATCTAACCAAATATGTGGGTCTAATCCAGAATGGTCGTGTTCATCATGATTCTCATCTTCATCATGTTTTTCATGATCATCATGATCCTTATCTTCATCATGTTTTTCATGGTCATCATGATCTTTATGTTCGTCATGTCCATCTTTATGTGACTCTTCTTCATGTTTATGCTCTTGCATTTTTAATTTATTAATACCTTTAGCAGTATCAACAATAAGCATTTTTTTATTTGCATGTTCAAACTTTTCTAACCATACTTTTTCAAAAGGTACGTCAATTGAAAAATAAATTTTTGAATTGGATAATTTTCTCATTTGAGATACTTTTGGTTCATATGTTGCAGGAGAGAAACCTGGTTTAACCATTACATTTACAGTTACTTTATCTTGTGCTATTTTTTCTACAAAATATTTTTGAGGTAAAATACTTACAGTTACTTCATTTGCTAAAACTATTGAAGAAAGAATAATAAAAGTACTTAATATTTTTTTAATCATAATCTATCCTAATTTTCTGCAATCTAGTTGCATTTTTGGAATTTTAATATAGAAAAACTTTAATGCAACTGAATTGCAAAACTACATTTTAAAACTCAAATTTACTTTTAAAACTAAATAGATATAATCTTATTATGAATTTAGAAAACATAACAAAGAATATAAAACTCACTACGGCAAGACGTGCAATATTAGAAGTTTTAGTGAACTCAAATAAACCTTTATCTTATGAAGATATAAAAGACAACCTTGCTATGGACAAGGCTACTTTTTATAGGAATATTACAAAATTTGAAGATGAAAATATTATTAGCTCTTTTGAGTCAAATGATAAAAAGAGATATTTTGAAATACAAAAAACAAAACATTCCCATTTCATCTGTAATGTATGCTCAAAAATTGAATGTATACATGAAAAGCTTGATATAGATATAAAAGGCTGTCTCTTATACACATCTCCGAGCCCACGAGACCAGAGAGGATCTC
>CAJXPH010000298.1 GCA_913057765.1 uncultured Campylobacteraceae bacterium | reverse complement strand
CTATCCTCTTCGTCGGCAGCGTCAGATGTGTATAAGAGACAGAATAAAAGGGAAGCACATGAATTACAAGATTTTAGATAAAAATAATATAATTGAATATATTCATTCTATAGAAGAAATAAAAAATTATTTTAAGGTAGATGATTTATTCATTGATGAGATTGGTGATGGCAATTTAAACTATGTTTTTATTATAAAATCAATCCAAAATCCTAAAAAAGCTTTGATTCTTAAGCAAGCAGTTCCATATTTAAGATGTGTAGGAGAAGAATACCCTTTAAGTAGAGAACGAATGTCTTATGAAATAAGAGCTTTAAATCAATTCTCAAAAGTCACACCTATGCATATTCCAAAATTATATGATGTTAGTGAAGAAATGAGTTGTGTTATTATGGAGTTTTTAGATGAACATCTTATTATGAGAGAAGGATTAATCAATAAAACTTTTTATCCTAACTTTGGAGAGCATATATCAACTTTCTTAGCCGAAAACTTGTTTAAAACATCATCTTTACATTTGAATTCAACAGAAAAAAGAAAATTAAGTGATAATTTTAATTCAAATACTGAATTATGCAAGCTAACAGAAGATTTTGTTTTTACTTTTGCCTTTATGGAGCATGAAACAAATGATGCTTATTCAATTAATCATGAGTTAGCTAAAGAACTATTTGAAGATACAAGTTTTAAAAAAGCAGTCTTAGGATTAAAATATAAATTTATGACACAAAGTGATGCTTTGCTTCATGGTGATTTACATACAGGTTCTATTATGCTTAATGAAAAACAAACTTATATTATAGATCCAGAGTTTGCTTTTATTGGACCTTTTGGATTTGATATTGGAGCATTAATCGGAAACCTTATTATGTCTTATACTTCACACGTGGCATTAAGTAGTGATAATAAATATATAAATTGGATTTTAGAAACAATAGAAGAAGTACTTACAAAATTCGAAGAAAAATTTTTAACCTTATGGAATTTACAAGAAGAGTCGGCATTAATAGTTGATGGTTTTATTCCTGATCATGATTTAAATAAATATAAAAAAGAGTTTATGATAAATATTTTTCAAGATGCTTTAGGCTATGCAGGATGTAAAATGACTAGAAGAATGTTTGGTATTGCAGGTGTTGCAGATATAAGAGATATAGAAGATGAGCAAATTAGAGATAATGCAATTAAAATGACACTAGATATTGCTAAAGTATTTGTAAAAGAACATAAAGAAATAACAAAAATAGAAACAGTATTACATATTATTAAGGAAAAAACTAAATGAATGGAAAGTATAAGGCTTTTTGGTTAGATGAGAATGGATTTGTCGAGGTAATTGATCAAACAAAACTTCCTTTTATTGAAGAAACAGTTGTTTTAGAAAGTGCTGATGATGCAATAGTTGCTATTAAAGATATGATTGTTCGTGGGGCAGGTGTTATTGGTAATATTGGTGCTTTAGGTGTATATCTTGCAGTAAAAGAAAATCAAGATCTAAAATATATTGTTAAAAAATCAAAAGAGATTAGGGAGTCAAGACCAACGGCTGTTAATCTCATGTGGGCAGTTGATATTATGCTTGAAGCAATCTTGAATGAAAATGAAAACCTATTAGAAGTTGCAAAAAATGCTGCTATTAAAATATGTGATGAAGATTCCCAACGAAGTTCATTAATTGCAAAACATGGTTGTGATATTTTTGAAAATATCATGAAAGAAAAAGGTAAAACAACTATAAATGTATTAACACATTGTAATGCAGGTTGGTTGGCAATTGTCGATGATGGTTCAGCTTTAGCTCCAATATATGAAGCAAAAAGAAGAGGAATAGATGTTCATGTATATGTAGATGAAACACGTCCTAGAAATCAAGGAGCAAATTTAACTGCTTGGGAATTAGGAAAAGATAATGTAAATCATACAATTATTCCAGATAATACTGGTGGATATTTAATGCAGCAAGGTTTAGTTGATGTTTGTATTGTTGGAGCAGATAGGGTAAGTGTAAATGGTGATGTTGCTAATAAAATTGGAACATATTTAAAAGCACTTGCCTCATATGATAATAATATACCTTTTTATGTAGCAATTCCTGAAGGAACACTAGATTTTAATATTAAAGATGGAGTGAAAGATATTCCTATTGAAACTAGGAGCGAAGATGAAGTTAAATATATAAAAGGTTTAAATAAAGAAGGTGTTGTAGAAGAACTTTTAATAATGCCTAAAAATTCAAAAGCAGTTAATTATGGATTTGATATTACCCCTGCTAGATTAGTAACAGGTCTTATCACTGAAAAAGGACTCTGTGAAGCAAATGAAGTGTCAATTTGTAATAAATTTGCTAAATAAATAATTGTTCATTTTTTTTTAATTTTTTTATAATAGTCTTTCTTAATCATTTAGAAGGAAGTCTATTGTTTTTTAATGGAACAACAAAATTATTAAACACATTTATTATCTCAATTATATTATTAACTATTTTTCTAATTTTAAAAAGCTTCTATTTTTATAAAGAAATTAATATTTCTGCTGAAGAAGATATAAAAAGAGAAGCTCGAGTTTTAAGCCAATATATGATGGTTATGCGAAATGTATATCAAAGACAATTTTTGAAAAGTGGAATAGAATTAAATGAAAATACTTTAAATCTTTTACCTGCACATGCATCATCTTTAATCTCTAATGAATTTTCAGATTTAAATAATTATTATATTCGGAATGTTTCAGATAAACCAAGAAATATTAAAAATAAAGCAGATGTAGAGGAGCAAAAAGCAATTGATTTTTTTAATAAAAATGAAAAGATTGAATATTTTGATAAATATGAAAATAATAATAAAGAGTATTATCAATTTGCAACTAGAATAAATATCGAGTTATATTGTTTACAATGTCACGGTAAAAAAGAGAATGCGCCGACAATAATAAAAGAAACATATAAAAATCTAGCATATAATTATAAGGTAGGTGATTTAAGAGGGATTATAAGTATTAAAATACCTAAAGAAAATATAAATAAAAAAATTGACAGTTTTTTAAAAAGAGAACTTATATATATATTTACTGTAATTATTCTTGCTACTAGTTTGTTATATTTAATTTATAAAAGAACAAAAAAAATAATGACAGATACTGAAAAAGTTGCAAGAGACTATGCCATGACTGACTCTCTTACCGGTCTATATAATAGCTGTCTCTTATACACATCTGACGCTGCCGACGAAGAGGATAGTG
>CAJXPH010000297.1 GCA_913057765.1 uncultured Campylobacteraceae bacterium | reverse complement strand
CGAGATCCTCTCTGGTCTCGTGGGCTCGGAGATGTGTATAAGAGACAGGTATTTATCTTTTGACATTTTAGGTGCATTCTTTTTGGGAGTTTTTACTGTTATTCCACCAACAAGAGCAGAATATAAAGAACTAACTTCTAAACTCATACCTGATGCTCCAAAATTAACTTTGAGTGCTTTATTCATAATAAAACTCGAACTATTATTTACAAGCTCATTGTATTTATCATAGATATACGCTTTTAGATATACATTTTCATCTCTAAATTCTTTTGCAACTATTTCTCCAATTTGGAATTTATTAAAAAATATCGGAGTTTCTGTTTCAACTAAGTCAGCCCTTGAAGAAAGTATAGATACATAATAACCCTTTTCATCTAAATCAAAATCAGGTTTACTATCAAGTCCTATAAAATCATATTTAGGATTAACTTTTTCTAGTTCTTTTATACTTCTGTATTTTGGAGAAATTTCAATTTTATTTCCACTTAGAATAGTTCCAAGTCCTGAAATCTTTGTAAGTGATACAGTTGGTTTCTTTATCCAAAAACTTGCACCTTCTGAAGCAACATATTTTGACACATCGCTATTTACTAAAATATTTACTTTTACACTATTTAAATCATTTATTGCTATTTTAGTTACTTTTCCTAACTCTAAACCTCTATATTCTAAAGAGGTAACTCCTTCTTTTAGACCTTCTGCACTTTTAAAAATTACGGAAATATTTGTTCCTTTTTTAGAATAGCTTTCATACATTACCCATCCTAAAATACAAAAAACTATTAATGGTAAAATCCATACAAACGAGATTGATTTTTTCTCTTTAATTGTAGGTTTATAAACAATTGTTTCTAATTTATTCTCATCATTATTATCAGTCATCCCAAATAATCCTTGTATCAAATCTATGTGCAGCAATCATCGTTAAAACTACGACTAAAGAAAAAGATGTGGCTGCAACTCCACCTTTTATATTAAAAATCTCATCAAGTTGTACTACAGAAGCTAATAAGGCCACAACATAAATATCAATCATAGACCACTTTCCAATTGCTTCAATAAAATAAAATATTCTTAGCTTTGTTTTATTCTTCATTTTTATATTTATACTTAAAGATGTAAAAATAAATAATAAACCAAAAAGTTTTATAAGTGGTATTATAACACTTGCTGTTAAAATAACTATTGCAATAAAATAATCACCATGGCTTAAAAAGGAAATCACACCTTCAAGTATTGTACTTCCTTGCTCAACACCAAGTTGAGTTACTTCCATCATAGGATAGACCATTGCAGGTACAAAAAGAAAAAGTGCGGTTAAAACTAAAGCTAAAGATACTTGTAATGAATTTTTAACTCTTCTTCTAACAGTATGATTACAAGCTGTACACTTAAAAGAAGTATAATCTACACGTTCATACATTTCATGACAATTTTTACAAGATATTAAAACCATAATTTACTCTAAAACACTTTTTATATTAAACTTCTTATTTGACATATAAAACATAAAAACATATGCTAGCATGATATAAAAACCAATATCAAATCTAGTAGATGAAATCATTCCAAGGAGTTTTATATATGTGACAATAATACTAACAATAAAAACCTCTATAAACCCCCAAGCTTTAAAAAAATGGAAACTATCATGAAGTACTCTTTTAGGGAAAGGTTTTCTTTTCATAGAGTTTTGAATAAAAGCAAATATTATAACAAAAGAGTTTAATACAGGAGCAAGAATAATAGTAAAAAATAGAAGAAAAGATACAAATATAAAATCTTGTTCTAATAAAATCAAGAATGTATTGAATAAAGTGGTACTTAATACTTTTCCATTTAAATTTAAAGTTATCAAAGGGTAAATATTTAGTAAAATAAAAAGTAGTAATGCTGAAATTGCATAATACAAAGAATGTAAACTATGATTATTTTTAAATGTTAATTTTGCACTACATCTAGGACATTTTATTTTTTGTTTCTTTAAAGTTTTTGTTTTTTCTACAAAAAGCCCACAATGGAAGCACTCTATAATATTATTCATAAAAATTAATTAAAAACTTTTTTCATTTTAGTCCATTCAAACTTAGTATAATTAGTAGTACATATTAACTAATATTATATTTAACTTTATGTTATATAATATTTAATCTTAGAACAATACTAAACTTTTTAAATTAATATAATTTTCTATACAGTTTCTAATCAAAAAAGATATAAATTATGAAAAAATTAAAGGTTAAATAAAATATGCAATACAATATAACTCCAGCACAATTAGGTCAAAGACCTCAAGTACAACTTCCAGACCCTAGAATATTAGAACATATAGGAGAAGAAGGAATGAGAAAATTAATTTCTGAACATTATGACTTATTAAAACAAAGCAATATTAGAGGATTATTCCCACCAACAGATGAAGGTTTTGAAATGGCAAAACAACACTCTGCCGACTTCTTTATTCAAATTTGTGGAGGAGAAAGACACTTTGACAAAAATAGAGGAGCTCCACGAATGGTTGGACGGCATGCTCCATTCTCAATTACTTTAGAAGCTAGAAGAATATGGTTAGAATCTTATATTATGATTCTATCAACTTTAGACATGAGTGATGAATTAAAACAATCATTTTGGAACTACTTAGATATTTTCTCTATTTGGATGGTAAATACACCCTCTGAATCAAATAATCAATTTCATTCATAAAATTAGTGGACTCTATTTCGTCCACTTCTTTTTGCATATTTTAAAGAATTATTTGCAGTTAAAATCAACTCCTCTTTTTGAAAAGTTTTCTCTGGTTTGATTGAAGCAACCCCAATACTTATTGTTAAAACGTTTGAAGCAATAGAGTTGCCATGTGGTATATGTAATGATTTTACAGAATCAACGCAATTATTTGAAATTATTTTGGGTTCACTAGTATTTGGAAGTAAAATATAAAATTCATCCCCATTAAATCTTGATATTAAATCACTTGGACGATTACAATGATTTACTAAAATATTTGCAACAAGTTTTAAACACTCATCACCTTCACTTCTTCCGTAAATATCATTAAAAGCCTTGAATTCATCAATATCAACAATAATCAGCGAAATATTTTGTTTTTCTCTTATTGCTCTTTTAAATTCTTCATCAAATCTTTCAAGGAAATATTTTTTGTTTAAACATTGAGTCAAAGGATCAATATGTGCTGTCTCTTATACACATCTCCGAGCCCACGAGACCAGAGAGGATCTCGT
>CAJXPH010000296.1 GCA_913057765.1 uncultured Campylobacteraceae bacterium | reverse complement strand
CATACGAGATCCTCTCTGGTCTCGTGGGCTCGGAGATGTGTATAAGAGACAGTGAGTATATTGATATATTAAAAAAGATTAAAAAAGATAATCATCCTGATAGAAATTTCAAACTCATTAGTGTAGAAGTAAGTGAAAAAGAATCAAATTTATTGGTTTCTGGAGAAATTGGCTACCAAGTAGGCAGTATCTATACTTCATTAAGTGGATTTATGACAAAAGAGAAAAAATATGATAATTGGGGCAAATTACAACTAGTTTTATTGAATTCATATTTAAAAGAAAATGCTTATAGCTTCTGGAATCTTGGGCATCCGCAACTATTATATAAATTAAAACTTGGGGCTACTATTTACACAAGAAAAGAATTTATAAAGAGGTGGAATAGTAAAAAATAAATAATTTTTTTAGTATCAAAAAATTATTTATTAAAAGATTTTTAAGAATTGTCTCACAATTGGCTCAATTTAAAGTTTTTTTATAATTATGTGTGTTATAATACAAATAAAAAGAGAGAAAACGTTATGAGTAGCAATGTAACAATTGATTTAACAAAAGATATGCACAAGTTTTTAACTAGCAAATCTAAAGAGTTTAAGTTATCTATAGAAGATACTTTAAAAGAGATTCTAAGTCAACAAATCAACAGTAGAATTGATTTAGGAAAAGGTTTTTATTACGATAAAGTTCTAAAAAAAGTTTTTGATAAGAAAAATATGGATTCAGGTTTAACAAAAACTCAAATGAATATTTTTCATACTATTTTAAATAGTCAAGGTACGATTATTGATGTAGATACTATTAAAAAGAACGCATGGAAAGATAAAAATACATCAATTTTTACACTTAGAAATATGATTAAACAAATTAGAGATAAAACTTATTATGGACTAATTAAAAGTCATTCAAGTAGAGGTTATTCTGCTGGATTTTAGTATAATTTAGACACATTTTTATGTGTCTAAATTTATTTCTACTTAATAGGTAGAATTATTTTAAATGATGCGCCTACATACTTTGTATCTTTATAAGTATATTCACTATTTTTAACTTTTATAGTTCCATTCATATGTCTATTAATAATCTCTTTACACATATATAATCCAATTCCAGTTCCCATACTTTTATGTTTTGTAGTAAAATATGGTTCAAATACTCTATGAATAATATCATTAGGGATTCCACCAGCATTGTCTTTTATTTTAATTTCTAGATTATCCTCTTTAATAGAAGCCTTAATAAATATAAATCTTTTACCTGTTTGATTCTCTAGTAAAGCATCTCTTGAATTATTTATCATATTAATAAGAACTTGAATCAATTCATTTTCAAGTCCATAAATCTCAGTATCTTCAACATTTTCAATAATCTCTATTTCTTTATTGTTAAATTGAGATATCAATAAACTAATTGTTTTCTTCATCAGAGCTTTTATATTAAATTCATCTTTATTATTACGAGGATTAAAAAAGTCTCTAAAATCATCAATAGTTTGTGATAAGTATTGAGCTGTACTATTTATTTTATCCATTGATTTAGCAAAATCTTCATCAGATAAAACATCCATCTCTTTTCTAATTTTAAGTCCAGTAGATGCACTTGAAATTGTACTAAGAGGTTGTCTCCATTGATGTGCAATATTACCTATCATTTCTCCCATTGAAGCCATTTTTGACTGCTGATATAACATTTCTTCTTTTTCTTTCTTTTCTTGTTCTAAAAGTTTATTATGTGTTATATCTTGAATTGTTCCAACTAAAGTATTAGTTTGTTTATCTAATTTTCCTCGGCAATCTATCCATCTGATTTCATTATCTGGTCTATAAATTCTATAAATACTTTGATGTTCAGCATTTTTTTCAATGGCATTTGTAATTGATTCTTCAAAACAAGGAACATCATCTACATGCATAATACTCTTTAAGAATATTGGTCCAATATCTTTAGGGTTTTCTTTTAAACCAAAAATATTAAGCATTTCATCTGACCAATAGACAGTATTACTATTTAAATCAACTTCCCAATTTCCGATATGTGCAATCTTTTGTGCTTTTAGCAAAAGGTTCTTTTGTTTTGTATTTTCATCAATATGTTCACTAATACTTTTTTTATAATTAAAAAAATATGATTGTAAAAGTTTTGAGATAGAAAAAGATAAAATCAATAATAAAAATATTAATCCTAAAGAAATAATTATAATATTTTTAATATTGTTATCTAATCTACTTTCTAACTCTTTTTGCTTTTTAATAATTGATTCTTTCATATCTTCATAATAAAACCCTGTACCAATTATCCATTCCCAATCATTTATTCCTTTTATATATGAAGTCTTTTCTGTACCATTTTCCGTAAGTGGAAGACTATATGTAAGGAAATTATTCTCGCTCTTTGATACTTCAAGCATTTCTCCAAAGATTTCTTTATCAAACTTAAGTAAAGTATCTGTATTTATTAAATCTTTTTTCTTATGACTTAAAGTGATGCCATCAAAATTTAAAACAAAAACATATCCATTATTTGAGTATCTTAATAAACTAATATAAGAAAGAAGTTCTTTTTTAATCTTTTTTTCAAAAGTATCGACATATTCACCTGTACCAATAAACCAATTATATGGTTTAAAATTCTTTATATAACCAATTTTCTTATACTGATTCTTTTTATCACTGGGCTTATACCAATGCCAACTATAAAATGTTTCATCTTTTTCTTTTAAGAGTTTGTGCATTTCTCGAATAATGTAAACACCTTTTGCATCTTTTACATTGAAAGAGTTTTTCCCTTCTAATTTAGGCATGATTGGGTGCATTGTATTTGCAAAGATAGATTTATCATGGATAAAGAAGTACCCTCTTCCATTATTAAATCTAATATCTCGAATGGCATTTTTAATTAGTTTTTTTACTTCATTTTCAGTTTTATCTCTATTATTCTCATAAATTGAACTAGCTATTTGATGAGCAAGTTGAATATTTTCTTTTAAATTATTCTTTAGTTTTGTTTCCGTATTTTCTTTTTCATTAAGTACATAATTATAAAGATTTTCAATCTGATCTTTAATAATCTTTTTATTGTTCTCAATAAAACTTTGTTCAATATTATTTTTTTCTTGTTTTATTGTATTTTGATTATCTAAATATAAGAAGAAAGTAATGAGAAATCCCATTGTCAGAATAAAAATCGGAGGAGAAAATTTAATAATATTTAAAATTTGTTTTTCATTTTTAAAATTCATATTAGCCCTGTCTCTTATACACAT
>CAJXPH010000295.1 GCA_913057765.1 uncultured Campylobacteraceae bacterium | reverse complement strand
CTCTCTGGTCTCGTGGGCTCGGAGATGTGTATAAGAGACAGATTTTGAATATAAATTTGAGGAAAATATAAGAGGAAAGCAAATATTAACATTCCAATTGCAATAAATATTGAGTTTATTGAATTTAGTTTAATCAAATTTAAAAATCCTTAACTTAGAACTTCTACTTCTTGGATTTTGTTTTATCTCCCCTTTTGTAGGGATAATTGGTTTTTTTGTAATTATTTTTCCTAAAGAATGATTATTTCCACACTCACATCTAAATGCTTCTGGAGGACAAATACATTTTTTGGTCCATTTTTTAAAATAGTTTTTTACAATTCTATCTTCTAAAGAATGAAAAGAGATAATTGCAATAATACAATTTGATGGTTTCATATTTTCAATTGAATCAAAAAGTCTTTCAAGAACGCCAAGTTCATCATTTACTTCAATTCTAATACCTTGAAAAGGCAAAGTTGCAGGATGTAGTTTACCTTTGAACATTTTCTTTGATAAAAAGTCTGCTAATTCTTTACTTGAATAAAAAGGTCTGTTACTTACTATTAGAGAAGCTACTTTTTTATATTCTCTAACTTCACCATATTCTTTAAAAACTCTTTCTAGTTCACTTTGAGAATAAGTATTTACAACAACAGAAGCATCTAGACTTTGCATTTGGTCCATTCTCATATCTAAAGTATCACCATCAAACCCAAAACCACGTTCATTTTTGTCTAACTGTAATGATGAAACACCAATATCAGCTAAGATCCCTCTAATATTAAAACCTCTAAATGTTTCAAGTACATGTTCAAAGTTACCTTTGTTAAAAACTACTCTTGTAGAAAATTCTTCAAGTCTCTTCTTTGAAAACAGTAAAGCTTCCTCATCTTGATCATTACATATTAGTTGTATATTTTCATTTTGACTGATTAACCCAAAACTATGTCCAGCATAACCTGTAGTACAATCTATAACATACCCTTCATCAATATCTTTAAATGCTTCTAGTGTTTCATTATAAAGTACGGGAATATGAGGAATTTCCATTAAATCAGTCCTTGTTAGTATATATGTTAGTTTATCTTTTAATTAGGTATATTATATAATACCAAAAAACATATTTAAGGTCTTTTAAAATGATAGATAATAAAACACTGAAACTACTAAGTAACTTGTCACTTACAATGTTTAGAAAAAACTTCTTTGGTATTTATCATGGTGCAATATCGGCAAAAGAAGACCACAATTCATTTGTAATAAATAGATCTGATGCAATCTTTGATGAAATGGACGACAACTCTTTTTGTAAGCTTAATATGAATAAAGAAGATTACAGATGGAAAGTTGCAAGTATTGAGTCTCATATTCACTCTACTATATATAACAACATTCATGAGGCAAAATACATTGCATTTGGTGTTCCTATTTATACAACAGCATATACTTTTGAACATGATGAAATTGTATTTGATGATTTTTTTGGTAAAACAACTTTTCCTACAATTAAAGTATATGACCCAGGAGATTATTCAACTTGGTACGATAGGAACGCTCTAGAAATTACAAAATATTTAAAAGAAACAAATGAACATACAATGGTTATTAAAGGAATTGGTACATATGTATATGATAGAGACATTAATAATCTAGTAAAAAGAATAGCCATTCTTGAGAACTCTTGTAGACTTTTAAGCATAAAATCTTCATTTAAATAATAAATTTTTACATTTTTTACATTTTCTACGCTTTAGAACCCCAAGTTTTAGCTATTTTAAAGCTTAAATACTATAAAGTTTATCAAATTTAAAATAACACAAGGAGTTCATCAATGAACAAAGCTGAATTTATCGACGCAGTTGCAGCAAAAGCTGGTTTATCAAAAAAAGATTCTAAAGGTGCAGTAGATGCAGTATTAGAAACAATTACAGAAACTTTAGTTAAAAGAGAAACTGTTAGTTTCATCGGATTTGGTACATTTAGTACTGCTCCTAGAGCAGCAAGAACTGCAAAAGTTCCAGGTACAGACAAAACTGTTAACGTACCAGCTACAACTGTTGCAAAATTCAAAGTTGGAAAAGCATTAAAAGAAGCTACTGCTTGTAAATAATTGTTTTTCAATTAATCTTGAAAAAGGGCTCATCTTTGATGGGTCCTTTTTTAATGCTTAAAATTTTCTGCCCGTATGGTGAAACTGGTAAACACGTTGGATTCAAAATCCAATGACTTCACGGTCTTGTCGGTTCGAGTCCGACTACGGGTACCACTAAATATAATAACTCACCTCTTCCTTATTCAGATAAACTATCTCTTTTTTTATTATAAGTAAATTCAAGAATAGTTGAAATAGCTCTTGTATATGGAGCATCAACTCCAAGTTTTTCACAATTTTTAATAACGACACCACAGATATCATCAAGTTCTAAGTCTCTATTATTTTCAGTATCAACCCACATTGAGGGTTTTACTGATTGAAACTCTGTCATAAGTTCAAACATCTTATCAGCATCCTCTTGAGTAAGGTTCACATCTACAGCATTTGAAGCCTTCGCTGCTTCGCTCATTAGACCATATATTAATTTAGCTGTTTTTTCATTTCTTATTAAAGGTCCTGATTCTTCTTGAATTAAAGCACATATTGCATTAACTCCATTATTAATAATTAGTTTATTCCATAATTCTAATCTAATATCTTCACAAATAAAAGTACTTGTTTCTGTTTTATCCAAAATAGTTTTTAAGTTTGATAGAAATTCACTATTTTCTTTATCAGGATTTACAGCTCCTATTAGTGTCTGAACTTCCCCTTCACAATGGACATGTCCTAAAGATACTGTATGCGATACGATAAGACGAGTTAGTCCTCCAATTACGTGGCTTTTATCATAATATCGTTCCATTACATCTTCATTTTCAACACCATTTTGTAATGAAATATAATATGGAATTTTTATACTACTTTTTGTCCAAAGTTCAAGTTTTTTTGAGATAGATTCTGTACTCATTGCTTTAGTAGCTATAAATATTGCATCAATATCTTCTGGATTAAAAGTTTCTAAAAACTCATCAATAGAATATGAATCAATCTTATCTTCAATAGTATAATTTGGATGAGTAACTTTCATTTTATTTTTTTTAAGGTATTGTAAATTTTCACCACGTGCGATAAACTTTACATTGCATCCTACTTCATGTAAAATCATTCCATAAAAAGCTCCAATTCCACCAGCTCCAATAACAACAATATTCATAATACCTGTCTCTTATACACATCTGACGCTGCCGACGAAGAGGATAGTGTA
>CAJXPH010000294.1 GCA_913057765.1 uncultured Campylobacteraceae bacterium | reverse complement strand
TAATGAGTTCAGTCCTAAAATATAGCTCATAAGTACAATTATCAATTCCAATTATCTTCCTTTTGTTGCTTAATTTATATCAGGCTTTATACTGTTATATACTTCAACGATATATTCGTCTCCTACGTATGATAATAATATATAAGATTCATTTACATCTTTATTTTTTATCATCCATTTAGATTTTTTATCTATAACAATATTTTTGAATCCTAGTAATGAATATTGTTTAATAAGTTTATTTTTCAAACTCTCAAATGTATAATCTTTTTTGTCAGGTATAAAGAGTTTAAATGTGTTGTCTATATTTTCCATTCTAATCTCTCGTGGTTTATTTGAGTCTAAACTGCTCTTATCAATATTTTTTTTAGGATATCTTAATAGGGCTATTAAATTTAATATAAAAATTGGAATGGCAACAAAAATTAAAGAAAAAGCAAAAACATTTCCTTCTCCATCCATAAGTCTAGGTAAAATAAATAATGCAATTAGTAAATTTAAAGGAATCAATAATGTTAAAACAAGCATGTGTAATAAATAAGAATTAATTAGTTCAAATTTTCTTAATAGCAATAAATTCACTAAAGCTGACAATAAAAATAATGGTACAGAAGTCGCTGAAGATGTGGGTATATATATTAATGATAGAGTTAATACATAAAAATACATTGGGTTAGTAAATAACGTTGTTTTTAATTTATATTGCGTCATATGGCTTGTCTTTTATCCTCTGCATATATTATGTAAGTAAATGAGTTCACTCCTAAGAAATAGCTCATAAGTACAATTATCAATTCCAATTATTTTCCTTTAATTTAGTACTTCATATCTACTTCTATAATACTTATCTCTAAATACTTTTAAAGCTGAGCTATCAAATACATTTACATTAGGTACAAGATATCTCAATTCAATTTTACTTCTATCTAATTCATTTAAATCCATATACTTTGTTGCATTACTATGAAATACTTTTACCATCTCGTGATTGATACTCTTTTCTTCACTATAGTTCTTGCATTGTACTAATAGTATTACTTCATCATCTTTTTTACAAATTAAATCAATGCCACCGTCTTTTTTGTCATTTATAATTCCATTTGATATTCTTCTATTTTTAATTTATTTGGGAATAGTCAATAATTAAATAACTAAGAAAACCTACTAAATAGGCTCTTTAACTTTCATAAAAAAAATATCTTCTTTATCAAATATTGTACTATGATTTATTTTTATTAACTCAGATAGATAGTCAGATTCACTATTTAATACTAAACAATCTTCAAGACTTGAATATTTAGCTAAATTAGTATCACTCTCATTTGTACTGATTGAAGTAAGTTCTTTTTTACAATTGTTAAATAATTCTTTACTTACTTTAGATATATCAAATAATTTTTTTAAAATACTAATATCTAAATGTTGAAGTATTAACTTTTCATTAGATATAAGTTTGACCTTCATAAATATAAATCTTTTTGAAGGTAATTTTAATGCAAGAATGGTAATGTCATTAAAAGTGAAGAATTCTGCTGAAAAAATTTCCTTTTTAGATGCAATAATTTCTATTTTATCATTAATTTTTTTTATGGTCATTTTTTTATTACTATTTATTTCTTTCCAGTCCGCTAAATAATGATCAATAGAATCTGTTTTATTCCAGTCTAAATTATTCTTAAAACCAAAAGTACAACCTGTAAATATTATCATTATAAAGGCTATTAACAAATACATTTTTTTACACATGCTGATCTTCTTCCATTCAATTAAAACTACTTCTAATTATTAAATTATAAATACTATCAAATTTAAATGTATTCAAAATTAATTTTCATATTTATACACCTCATATCTACATCTATAATACTTATCTCTAAATACCTTTAAAGCCAATGTTTGAGCACGATTTTAGTCAAAAATTTTATATGGCCAATGGTTATCATCTTTTCCAATATCTAAATTCTTATCAATAAACTTTTTTCTAATATCATCTAAGTGTTCATAGTCCAATGGAAATATTGATATAGACATAAGCAAAAAGCTTTTTACAGGTTTCTTTTTATTCTTTATTGCAAACCATCCTCCCCATCCAATTCCTTCATGTAATATAATACTTAAGTCTTGATTCTCAATAATTTCACTTTCTAATAGAAACCAGTTAAAAATAAGTTTTTTTTCTTTAATTTCAATTGATTTAAAAAAAAATCCATTAAATATACTTTGTAATGAGACTAATACACTTAAAAATCCAAAAAAATTTATAAACCAGTTTTCTGCTAAAATTACAAAAACTCCTGCACAAATACACATTATTATAAAATAGTATAGGACATATAGAACACGACTTAACCCAATATAAGTAAGTGTATAATTTTGATGATTCTCCATATTTATTTTTCTCTATTCATACTAATTTAATCATTTCATAAACAATATAAATTCATTAATCTGAATTAAAATCTTTTGATTATATACAACTAATAAATATACAAAAACTATACTAGCTATTATATATTTAATGATAAAAGTCATTTTCTTTATTTTATGTCTATGTACTACCATTGACAATATAGCTCCAAACATTCCTCCACCAACAACTAACAACAGTAAAAACTGTTCAGATACTCTATATCTCCCAAGTATGGCTTGTTTTTTATCATATGCATATATTATGTAAGTTAATGAGTTCAGTCCTAAAATATAGCTCATAAGTACAATTATCAATTCCAATTATTTTTCCTTCCTATTATCTTTTTTCCCAATATTATATTTATCAACGATTTTATCACCTAATTTATTACCAAGAACTTCAGTCCAAAAAGGTATTACTTTTAGAATAATATAAATAGATATAATAAAAATCAAAATCTGCCCATGTTGTTTTAACTCTTCATCACTAATATCAGGTAAATCTCTATATATATAATATAATTCAGAGATTAATATCACGTAGCACATAATAATAAAAAATCTAATCATTTTTTATCCTTGTTGTGGACTTACTATTGCAAGTAAATTCCCTATTAGACTGAGAAATATAATTAATGAAGTAAAAAACATAATTTTAAACATTGACCTAATATTTCTAGAACTTTTAAATAATGCAAAAACTCCCATTAATATTAAAGGTAAAACAAAAACACTTCCAAGTACGTAAGCAATAGAGCCTTTTCCAATTATATAAGATAAATATGAATTAATTAATACAATTAGTATTGTTCCAGCTATCAATAAAATACCAGGTCTAGTATCTGTCTCTTATACACATCTCCGAGCCCACGAGACCAGAGAGGATCTC
>CAJXPH010000293.1 GCA_913057765.1 uncultured Campylobacteraceae bacterium | reverse complement strand
TACGAGATCCTCTCTGGTCTCGTGGGCTCGGAGATGTGTATAAGAGACAGGAATGAAAATCTTGAAGAAATGATTAAAATTGCTGATAATGGCTTATACTATTGTAAAAACAATGGTCGAAATCAAGTTAAAATTGAAAATTTAACAGATAATTAACAGTGCTTATATAAAATACTAATACATCAAGAAAATTAAACTATCTCCTTCTTTATATAATTTGATTTTCACAAAAAAATAAATTAGCTTTGCTTTATGAGTGAAGCTTTTTTAATTTTTATCAATATATCAACAATATTGATATATTATTACTACTTATTTTTTAGGATTATAAATGAAAAAACTTCTACCAATATTTACCGTAATTGTGCTAATTACAATTATTATATTAATCTTTGTATCTATGTCAAATGAAAAAAGAATGATTGTTATCCATGAAGGGAATCATAGTCATGCACCGGTTGATGTAAAACTAAATCATTTTCAAGATACTCAATGTGGTATGACAATTAGTAAGTTAGAACATTCAGCACAAGCTGTAGCTCCTGATGGTAGAACATGGTTTTTCGATGATACTGGATGTTTAGCCTTATGGTATAAAAATATTAAATTTAAAGATCATGCTGTAATTTGGGTTTATTCTGCTGATACAAAAGAGTATATAGATGGTAAAAAAGCTTGGTACAGCCAAACTGATCCTACAACTATGGGATATGGATTTGGAGCATATAAAAATAAAAAAGAAAATATGATTTCTTTTGAAGAAATGCTTTTAAAAATGTATAGAGGTGAAAATCTTACAAATCCATCAATTAGAAAAAAACTTTTAGGTCAATAATGGAAAGTATAAGTGTCTTAACAATCATCTCTATTGCTTTTTTAGGCTCTTTTGGACACTGTATTGGTATGTGTGGTGGAATAGTTGTTGCTTATTCAAGTACGAAAATTAACACAGGTTGGTCTAGATCTAAACAATCAATGTCACATGCTTTATATTCTTTTGGAAGAATTACTACTTATATAATACTTGGTTTTATTTTTGGTCTTGTAGGAGGCGTTGTTACTTTTGATAATATGACTAGTGGTATTCTACTTCTATTTACTGGAAGTATGATGGTTCTAGTTGGACTATCGTTAAGTGGGAAATTAAAATTTCTTACAAATTTAGAACACTCAGTTTCAAAATCTCCTATTTATCAAAAAACTTTTAGATCTTTAATTGGTTCTGATACTTTATTGAGTTTTTACCTTCTAGGAATGCTAAATGGACTTTTACCATGTGGATTTGTTTATGTTTTTGCTATTACTGCTGCAAGCACGGGTAGCCCATTGTGGGGTGCCGTTGTTATGATGATATTTGGGCTTAGTACTCTTCCTGCAATGTTTTCTTTAGGTTTCTTTGTTGGTATTTTTAAACAAATTGCCATAAGAACTCTTTTTATCAATATTGCAGCAATATTAGTTATAGCTTTCGGTATTTATATTATGTATAATGGTTATGAGTATATAACTGACCCCTCAAAAATAATTCTAAGTTGCCATATTTAATACTCAATTCAATAAATTTATGACTTTTTTACTATAATACAAAAAATTTAGTAAAGGAGGATTGACAAATGATTAAAAACAAAAAGAACTACTTCTCATTTTTTGGAATTTTATTAGCTACAGTTAATAGAAAAATGCATTCGCAAATTAGCATTATAGCTTCTATTATTAGCTTAACATTACCAGAAATTACAAGACTTTTACTCGCAAAACAGTTAAAACCAATCAAACAGTATTCAACAAATAGTATATAAATAAAATAGGAAAATAAATACACATGGAAAATAAAAAACTTAGAATAAAAACAATTAGCGTAGTTGCTTCTCTTCTTTTAGTAACAAACCTTTACTCAACACAAGAACTATCAACAGTAACAATCTCTTCTTCTTTAATAGAAACAACAGAGATGGATTCAACATATACAACTGAAATTTATACAAAAAAAGATATTGAAAAATCTAAATCAAAAGATGTATATGATTTTTTAAATTCACAAACATCGGTTACAGTAACTCCAAGTTATGGAAATACTTTCTCTCAGAAAATTGATCTAAGAGGATACGGAATTGGTGATGGATATCAAAATGTAGTAATATCTGTAAATGGCAGAAAATTAAATAATATAGATATGGTAACACAACTATTGTCTTCTATTCCAGTAGAGTCAATTGATAAAATAGAAATTATTAAAGGTAGTGGTTCTGTTCAATATGGAGATGGAGCAAATGCTGGGGTAATTAATATAATTACAAATGGAAAAAATCAAAACTATATAAAAACATATTTAGGTAATAATGGAACAAAAAATGGAACTGTTAGCCTAGGCTACAGCAATGATAATCTTATCTTAAATGCTTTCTTAGATTATACTTCTACAGAAGGAACTAGGGCTATCTCTGATGGTTCTAAAGATGAAAACTATAATAGAAATAAAAATTTAAATCTTATATATTTCCCAACTGATAATTTAGAATTGAGATTAGGAAGAACATACTCTAATATGAATATCAAGTATGGTGGTTCTTTAACTCTTGATGAATATAAAGATAATCCTAATAAAGCCAATAGCTTTACCGAACAATACTTTAGGTCTTATGTTACAGATATAGGAGCTACATACAATATTAATAAAAATCACTCTATTGATTTGAACTTTAGTGATGAAAGTAAATTTAGTGAATATTCATCAGGATTTAACTCTAGCTATGATTATAAGTCTTTTAATTCAAAGTTTAATATAAATAAAGATGATTATAAATTAGCATTAGGAATTGATGGATTTAATGGAGAAAGAATAGGTTCTTCTGACACAACTACTAAGGATAATAAAGCAGTATTTATATCTGCTGAGTATAACTTAACTAATGACATAACTTTATCTGCAGGTGCTAGAAGAGAAAGAGTAGAATATACATATTCTCCAGATAGTGGAAGTGAATTAGAAGATAAATTAGATTTAAATGCATATGACATTGGGGTTAACTATAAACTTAATGAAAATAGTTCTTTATTTGCAAACTATAATAGATCTTATCAAGCACCAGATATTGATAGATTTTTTGCCTCAACTTGGGTGTTTAGTGGTGGAACATGGAATAGTACTACGAACTTTAATGGATTTATTGAACCTGCAAAAGTTGATACAATTAACTTAGGTTATACAAATATTCAAAAAAATAATAAGTTAAAAGTTAGTTTATTTGCAAGTAAATTAAGAAATGAGATTTATTATTATAAAGTAGGATTTACTAATAG
The DNA here is from genome assembly GCA_913057765.1 of uncultured Campylobacteraceae bacterium. Lineage (GTDB taxonomy): Bacteria > Campylobacterota > Campylobacteria > Campylobacterales > Arcobacteraceae > Halarcobacter. The sequence goes on along the minus strand of CAJXPH010000293.1, from coordinate 14 downwards.
AAATACTAATATTG
>CAJXPH010000292.1 GCA_913057765.1 uncultured Campylobacteraceae bacterium | reverse complement strand
CACTATCCTCTTCGTCGGCAGCGTCAGATGTGTATAAGAGACAGCATCGTAACTGCAGTTATTGCAAATCTAAAAAACATAGTTTCAAATTCATTTAAATAGTTACTAAGTATTTTGATATTTACCCACGAACCACCCCATCCAATCATTGCAAAAAACAGTAGAATGTAAAATATATTTTTATTTGTATCTCTCATAGGAACTCTTTTTTAATTTTATTGAAGAGTATAGATAAAAATAAAAAATATTTATAGAATAAAATTGCGGTTTTTAATTAATAGTGTTGGAGAATAATCATAAAAACGTTTGAAGTTTCTATTAAAATGTGATTGGTCATTAAATCCTACTTCCAAAGCAGCATCTATTATTGAATATCCTTTTGAAATAAAATTCTTTGCATTTTCTATTTTTTGATTTAGAATATATTGATGTGGTGTAATCCCTAACTCTTTCTTAAATACCCTTAGAAAATGATACTTACTTAATTTTACGTTAGAGGCAAGGTTATCTAGAGATATTATTTCATTAAGACTATCATTTATAAATTCTAAACTTTGACTAATTATTTTTGTGTTATCAAAATAATTATTAAGTGATTTTGCTTTTTGACAATGGTTTATAATGAGATATGATAATGCATTTACAATATAAGTTTCAAGTATTAGTTTGTCTTTCTTTAAATAGAAAGAGCGAAAGACTTTATAGAGTTTTTTATATAAAATTATATCTTTTATAATGTGTGATTCAAAAATAGGAATTTTATTTTCATAATAGATTTCAAAATATAAATCTTGTATAAGTTCTATATTTGGATATAAATAATGATTATCCCAAGATTGAGAGTTTCCTGAGTGCAGTTCTTGTGGGTTATTTATTCTTGTAGAATAAGCATAAAAGTCAAAAGTATTATTTTGATTAATAGATTTGTATAAGCCCTTATGTGTAATCCCCATAGAATAAGTATTATGAAAATGTGGAGTAAAGATTTTATTTGATTTATTAACATTTGTAAAAGATATATTCTTTAGTATTTTGGACATAGACAGTTAGTCCTTCAAAATAATATTGCTATTTTTTTGTAAATAAGAAGGTGTATATCCAAAATATTTTTTAAAGTTTCTAGAAAAGTGAGATTGGTCATTAAATCCAACTTGAAGACTTGCTTCACTTATTGGTAATCCCTTTTGAATTAATTTGTTTGCACGGTTTAATCTTTCATTTACTATAAAAGCATGAGGAGTTAACCCAAACTCTTTTTTAAATAGTCTTAAAAAATGATATTTGCTAAGATTTACATTTGAAGCTAATGAGTCTAAAGTAAAATTTGTATCAATAGAATCCTTGATAAATTCATATGTATTTTTGACAATTCTATTATCTTCAAAAATTTGTTTGTGATCTTTTGTATAAATTGTTGAAGTTAATATTAAATTTGAAAGGGCATCTATTAAATTACTCTCAATTAACATATCATCATCTTTTTTAAAATAGGCATCAAAAAAGTTGTGAAGTTTCATAAAAAGTATTTTATTGTCAACAATATGTCTTTGGAAATATGGAATCTTTTTTACACTAAAGATTTGCTCATATAGATTTGACATCATTTCTACTGTTGGATAAAAGTTTACATGAGACCAATCTTTTGATTTCCCTGCGTGTACTTCTCCTGGATTATTTACACGTATAGAGTACTCATATGAGTCATAGCTTTGATTTGCATTGTATGACTTAAGAACACCTTTGTATGTTAACCCTACAGTATAAGTGTCATGGTAGTGTCTAGTAAAATCTTCACTTGAAAAACTTACGTTTTCAAATAATATATTATTTAATAATGGTGACATGTTATATTATATCCTAAATTTGAAAAGACAAATAGAATAAAATTGCTATTTGTCTTTGTTTAAAAGGATAAAGTTCTTTATACTTTTTTTGCTCTTAGTATTAAAAGTACCCCAATAACAGCTGCAATAAATGAAGCGGCAAATACTCCAAGTTTAACTGCTGCAATTATTTCTTCATCTAAGAAGGCAAGGTGAGTAATAAAGATGGACATAGTAAATCCAATACCACCTAAGAAACCTACTGCAATAACTTCATTCCAAGATATATTATCCGGTTTTTTTATAATATTTAGTTTTGTTGCTAAATACGTAAATCCAAAAATACCTATGGGTTTACCAATTACTAGTCCAAATACAACTCCTAGTACTATCATGAGGTTTGCACTTACTGTAGAGAAGTCTATTAACACTCCAGCATTTGAAAATGCAAATAGAGGCATAATAAAAAATGCTGAGAGTCCATGAAGTTGGTGCTCAAGTCTTACTAATGGATTTTGAACTTTGTCATAATTATATGCAATGCTTTCAAGACTATGAATTTGATGATGATTTAACATAGGAATGTCATCTATGTGTTTCTCAAATTCATCAATATCATTTTTGCTTTCTTTTATAAAATTTCGTTCGTCTATCATAGATTTAATTGGAATTGCGAAAGCCAGTAATACTCCAGCGATAGTTGCGTGAATACCAATTGCATGAATATAAATCCAAAGTGCAATACCAAGAATTAAATACGGTAAAAGTTTTGTTACACCTTTAAAATTTAATGCCCAAATTAGTGCATAAATAATTCCTGCATGTAAAAAATATTCACTGTGAATTTCACTTGTGTAAACAGTAGCAACAACAAGAACTGCACCTAAGTCATCAACAACTGCTAGGGCAACTAAAAATAATTTAAGTGCAGGGTTAACTCTTGTTCCTAAAAGCATTAATATACCAAGTGCAAATGCAATATCTGTAGCCATTGGAATACCAAATCCAAATGGATTATCTGGGTTGAATGCTACATAAACTAATGCTGGTATTAACATACCTCCAATAGCGGCAACAATAGGAAATGATGCTTTACTTACTGATGAAAGCTCTCCAATAGTCATTTCTCTTTTTATTTCAAGTCCGACCATAAGAAAAAATAGAGCCATAAGTCCATCATCAATCCAATATGTAAGTGTCATTGAAATAGATAATTCACCTAAGTTTATTCCAAGTGGTGTATGCCATAAGTCATAGTAATCTTGACCCCAAGTAGAGTTTGCAACAATAACTGCGGCAACTGTCGCAATAAAAAGTAAAATACCACTGAGCGCTTCTTTATTAATAAACTTTTCAAGTGTTATTAATTGTTTAATCATTATTAGATTCCTTTTTTATAAACAATTAGGGCAGATACCCTTTATAATAATATTATCTATTTGATAACCTTTTATATCTCTGTCTCTTATACACATCTCCGAGCCCACGAGACC
>CAJXPH010000291.1 GCA_913057765.1 uncultured Campylobacteraceae bacterium | reverse complement strand
TATAAGAGACAGATCTATATTTTTTACAATTTATTTAATTTTTGAATCAACAAATCCATTTATAAATTGACTATTTATTTTAGTTTTACAAGTGCAACTAAGCCAATAATAGTAACAACAATTCCTAATATACCAATTAGACTTGGAAAAGCTACACTTAGAAAAATCATTTCACCTAAAAGTGCAAAAAATACTTCTCCTGATTGGCTAGCATCAACTATGATTAACTTACTTGGTGTATCAGCTAAACTTCTTGCATATAAAAAAAGTGAAGTTGCAATTACTCCTGAAAGTAAAGATATTAATGCAACACTAAAATATTGACCTTCACTTGGCACTGATGCATCGGTAAAAAAGTATAAGACTATCCATAGAGGAAAACTTCCAATTGTTAATAAAAACACCTTTACAAAAGCATTATTTAAAACTGTAATGTCCTTATTCTGCTCTTTTCTTTTTTTCTTCTCTTCCCAAACTAGTTGATTACCAAGAGGATATGAAAAAGCAGCAATAAGTACAGGTAAAAAACCAAAAAGTAAAGATTCTAAATTATTTATATCAAAATGGCTAAGATTTACAATAGTGATTCCTGCAAATATAATAAAAGTAAAAAACCAAATCTTTTTTGATAGTTTTTGTCCAAAAAAAGCTAATACAAAAAGTGAAGCTAAAATAGTCATTTGCCAAGTGGTTGCTACAACCCATGCAGGAGAGAAATCAGCTGCATAACATATTAAAGAATAAAAAAATCCAAATCCTATAGTTCCTGTAATTGTCCAAAACCTAAAGTGTTCAAAATATTCTTTTATAACAGCCTTAAAATATGAAAATCCCTTAAAAGATATAAATCCGAGGCCCAAAAAAAGTAAAGTATAAAAAAATCGTAAGGTTGCAGACCAATACCAATGTCCGCCATCTAAAGATATTGCACGATTAATTAAAAAAGTTGCAGAGAAAAATAATGCTGCAAGTAATCCAATGATAAGTAAATAAGAAGAACTATTTTCATATTGTTTAATATAAGATTTTATTTTATTCAATGTTTATCCTAAAAAGTAAAAAAAGATTATAACAAAGAAATTCAGAAAATTTTGTATTAATTGTGTTAAAATTATATATCTCTTTTTTAAAAGATTTTGCAGTATAATCACAATAAAATATAGGTTGATATAAAATATGACTCCTTTAGAAATTGCCGATATTATTGGTATCGTATCATTTGCACTTAGTGGATTTCTAATTGCTGTTCATTATAAACTAGATATTCTAGGTATTTTTATATCTTCATTCTTAACTGCCCTTGGTGGAGGGATGATAAGAGACGTAATTGCAAATAAAACACCTTATGTTTTAACAGATAATCTACCAATAATACTTGTTGTTACTACTCTATTTATTTCACTAGCTCTCAGACTACATAAAAAAACTGATTTAGAAGGTAAAACTACTTTCATAATATCTGATGCAATTGGTTTAGTATCTTTTGCAATTACAGGAGCACTAATTGGTATTGAAGCTAATTACAATTTCCTTGGTGTTTTAATGTTAGCATTTTTAACAGCTGTTGGAGGAGGAACAATCAGAGATATTCTAATTAATAAAGTTCCGTCTATCTTAGTATCAGAATTTTATGGAACCGTTGCAATTATTGTAGGACTTATAACTTACTTTTTACATTTATTCTATGAAACTAATATAATTAATCTAACAATATTATTCATTTTTGGAGTAACATTAAGACTTTTGGCATATTATAAAAACTGGCATCTTCCAAAATTATCTAAATAGAATAAATAATCTAAAAAAATTAATAATTAAAATACACTTTAATTATTATTTATATATAATTTATCCAATCTAAAACTAGGAATTATATATGTCTACTACATTAAACCAAGAAGAACAAGATTTAGTTGTAAAATCTTTTGAAGAAGTGAAAGATTTTAGAACATTAGGTGAAAGAATTACTGCACCAATAGATTCTATTATTGATGAAACAACTACAATTATTGAAAATGATCCTATTATGGATGTATCAAATGAATTAAATACAATGAACACAAAAATGCAAAGTATTTATGCAGATATTATTGACAATGACGGAGCTGTAATGAAATTTTTCAAAGCTTTACCAGTTGTTGGAACTATTGCAGAAAAACTGGATGAAAAATGGGATGAACAAAACTTTAATATGAAAACTATTAATGGACAAATCACAGCAATTTTTTCAGGTTTTGATCAAGCATATACTTCATTAAATGTTTCTATTGATATGCAATACAATTTTTTAGAAGGAATTGAAAAGAATCTTGGAAAAGTAATTGACTATAAAGAATTCTTAGATGTAAAACTTGTAGAGTTTAAAACAGGTGTTGAAGAAAAAAAAGAAGATAAAGATAAATTAAAACTTTTTATTAGAAGTGTAGAATTTTTCCAAACAAATTTAACAGTATTAATTGGAAATCTTGAAATGGCTAAAAAAAGACTCTTAATAAGACTTGACTCTGCTAGAAAATTATCACTTTCTATGAATTCATCAAAACCTATTTTTAAAACTTTATTATCTACTGCAGTTATTGAAATCTCAGGACAAAAAGCAATTGATGCTTCGATGACAGCAATAAATGCAATGAGTGAAACTATTGATAAAATGTCTACATCATTAACAGATGAAGCAATAGCCTCTAATAAAAAAGCAGAAGAGTTATCTTCTAAACCTATTTTATCTTTAAATGTTTTTGTAGATAATGTCCAGAAGCTAAAAAACCATTTTGATGAAATTGAAGATTACAGAGAAAAGATTATGATCGATGCTAAAAAAGAGAAAGAAGATTTTGAGAAAGCTAGAAAAAATCTTGCAGATATTAAAGTTTTATCAAAATCACAAAGTGATGAACTAGAAAAAATTTTAGCAAAATAACATGTATCAAAATAAAGCTTATATAAATAAGAAAACTATAGATGAAATAGAAGAAAAGGGATTTAGTGTTTATAACTACATCTCTTTTAAAGAATTAATGTCAACTGTAAATAAAGACTATTTAGAAACTTTAAATACTATAAATATCCCATTTGCAATAATCACAGGTATAGTAGGTTTTATAACATATGAGTCTAGGTCTTATATATTTTTACTTCTACTCTTCTTAGTTGTTTACTCTTTTGTATTTCTATATTTAATTTTAAAACTTATATATAGAACTTATAAATTTTCTATAGTGACTAATGTAATTTATACTAAAAAAGGTTTAGTTATAAATGATGAAATACATCATCTGTCTCTTATACACATCTCCGAGCCCACGAGACCAGAGAGGATCTCGT
>CAJXPH010000290.1 GCA_913057765.1 uncultured Campylobacteraceae bacterium | reverse complement strand
ATTAATAACTGGGATTTTACAAAAAATGAGAAATGCGATCCAATTAAAATTACACCTGTCGTAACAAATTTCTTCGGTAAAAAAATCAAAAGTAAAAATCTGGCAAAAGAGCATTTTAAAAAAGATGAAAACTTAATGCTTATGTTTTACTTTTCATTTTTCCTTATATTTACAATCTTTATAATTTCAGTTGTTGAGTTACCAAATTTTTTCCATCTATTTAGTATCTTTGGAGTGATTGGATTTTTGTACACATATCTAAAATTTGCAACATATAGAAATACAGAAGAGGTTTTTAGCGTAATGTTTCCAGAATATAATAAAGAAAATGAAATTTTATTTAACGGCCTTATAACTTATGCTGAATTACAAAGTATTCCAGATGACACTTATATAGAATATGTAAACAGAAGAGTAAAAGATATAGAAAACTTAGATATATCCGAAAGACAGTTTATTTCCAATATAAAATTATTATAAGTAAATTTCTAAACTTCATAAATAATTTCACAAAGTATAAATACTCATTAAAAAATATAAAATCAAATTAATTTTGATTAGAGACTACAGCTTCTTCTACTTTTTACAAATCTAAGAATTAAATATCCACAAATACCTGATAAAAATGAACCTATTAAAATACCTAATTTATCAGTATAAAAAAAGGCATTTGAATCATGGAAAGCTAAAGTATCAATAAATAAACTCATTGTAAAACCAACCCCTGTTAATACAGATATTCCATAAACTTGAGGCCAAGTTGTACATCTTGGTAACTTTGCAAGTTTATATTTTACTGCTAAAAAAGTAAAAAGAAATACTCCAATTTGTTTACCAAAAAAAAGTCCAAAAATAATTCCTAAAGAAGCATTATTAGTAATCTTATCAAAGGATAAATTACTGAGATCTACCCCAGCATTTACAAAAGCAAAAAGTGGCAAGATATAAAATGCAACCCAAAAATGGATATGATGTTGTAAAGATTTTGCGGGAGATATTAGTTTTCTCTTTTCATTTACTGCATGTAAAGGAATTGTAAATGCAACTATAATTCCAGCAAGTGTAGCATGCACACCAGACTTTAAAACAAAAATCCATAGTAATCCACCTATTATCCAATAAAAGCCTAATTTAACCACTTGGAAACGATTTAAAAGTACTAACACCATGATACATATTCCAGCAAATGAAATAGCATGAAAAGATAAATCAGACGTGTAGAAAAGTGCAATAATAACTATCGCTCCTAAATCATCAAATATTGCAAGTGCCATAAGAAATATTTTTAAAGAAACTGGAATACGTTTTCCAAGTAAAGATAATATTCCTAAAGCGAAAGCAATATCCGTTGCAGTGGGAATTGCCCAACCTCTAAGTGCAAATTCATCACCATAATTAAAGGCTACAAAAATCATCGCAGGGACTAGCATTCCACCTAAAGCAGCAATAGCAGGAAGTGCAATTTTTTTTGCAGTTGATAAATGACCGGCAATTAATTCTCTTTTAATCTCAAGACCTATAAGAAGAAAAAATAGAGCCATTAATCCATCATTTATCCATAAAATCAAAGGCTTATTTATATCAAGAATATCTCCTACTTTAAACTCTATTTGAGTATGTAGAAAAGAAGTATAGAAATCACCAAACATTGAATTTCTAAGTGCTAATGCTAATATAGTTACAAATATTAAAATAAGTCCCGAAGTTGACTCTTTTCTAATATACTTGCTTACTAATATCTTCATGTTTCAGCCTCATGTGTAAATATTTATTCTATATTCTATAACTTTCAACTTTATTAAAAATAAAATTTTAATTATGTCTTAATTGATAAGTTATATCACCTGCTCCAACACCTAATACAATGCCATCTTCAAAAGTATGAAAAACTCTTCCATCTTTTACTAATTCGACTCTATCTTGACTAGCTTTTAAACTATCTGCAAATATTGGATTATACTGGGCAAATTCTTTTTCAAAATCTATTTCAATAACTTGTTCACCGGGGATAGTCCAAATAGGTAAGATCACAAGCTCATCACAACGTCTAAAACATTTTTTAAACCCTTCAAGATTATCATGTGTTCTTGAATATTTATGTGGTTGCCAAATTACAATTCTTCTATTCATATTTGTTAAGTTGTCATATAATTCTACAGATTTCATAGTTGCTTCAATTTCAGTTGGGTGATGTGCATAATCATCAACAACAACCATTTTTTCATTTTTTTGAACTACATCAAATCTCTTTTTTATACCTTTATAATTCTTTAAATTTTCTCTGATTTCATCAATAGGTAACTCATTTAAAGCTGCAAGAATTGCTAAAGCAGCATCTATTGCAATATGATATCCAAATCCCCAAACTTCGAAAGAACCTAAGTCTTTTAAATCAAACTTTGTAAAAGGTTCACCACTTTTTAAAAGATAAGATAAATTTTTAATATCAATACTTGGATATAAAAAATCTGCATTTTCAATATTTAATTTTTTAATATATTCATCTTCACCATTAAGAACTTTTTTTGTTCCTAGTTCGATAAACTTTTCATATGCACCAAAAAACTTCTCATAATCATAATGGTAGTATTCCATATGTTCAGGTTCTGCATTTGTTACTATTGAACAATAAGGACTAGATAAAAGAAAACTTGCATCAGATTCATCTGCTTCAAATGCAACTAAATCATTTACATATCTAAAATTAGAACCAAAATCTTTTGAAATCGCTCCAATAAGTGCAGAACTTTGTAATATAGAAGCTAATATTGCAGTCGTAGTTGATTTACCATGAGCACCAGCAACACAGTAGTTCTTCTTATCACCTAAAATAATTGGCAAAGCCTCTTTTCTAGATAATGTTCTTATTTGTTTTAATCTTGCTTCAATTAATTCAGGGTTTTCATCTGTAACAGCAGCTGAATAAACAACTAAGTCTAAATCATCACTAATATTAGAAGAATCTTGAGGACAAGAAACTTTAATCCCTTCAATCTCTAACTCTCTAGTAATAGGAGAACTTTTCATATCTGAACCACAAACTTCATGTCCATCATTACTTAAAAATCTTGCTAAGGCAGAAAGTCCAATTCCACCAATTCCTATAAAATGTACTTTCATTAATTTTCCAATAAATGTTTTAATTTTTCATACTCTTGTGAAAGAGTTTTTTTATTCAATTCTAAATATTCTTTTAAATCATAATTAAATTCAGTAATAAAATATCCATATTTTTCATTTTCATTTGCTGATTCTAAATTTACATCATCTTCATAAAAACTATCTAAACTGTCTCTTATACACATCTGACGCTGCCGACGAAGAGGATAGTGTAGATCT
>CAJXPH010000289.1 GCA_913057765.1 uncultured Campylobacteraceae bacterium | reverse complement strand
CGAGATCCTCTCTGGTCTCGTGGGCTCGGAGATGTGTATAAGAGACAGGTTCTATGTTTCAAAACTTGAGCCAATTTTATTCTATTTGGAAGTCCTGTTAGTATCTCTTTATATGCAAGTTTAAGTTCTTCTTCTTTTTTAGTTCTTTTAAAAACTTCATCATCTGCTTGATTTTTAAGACTTTGGTTCAAATTCTTTAATTCTTCTTCTTTTTTTAGTACATCTTTTTTATATTTTATAAAAATTTTATTAATCATTCGAGAAAAGAAATATGAAAATATGAAAATTAAAATAGTAAGTATAATAAAAACAAAGATTGAATAACTAACATTTTCATATAAAAGAGTTTCTCTTTCTTTCGTTTTATTTAGAATGTCTTTTTCCACTACATCCATATATCCACCAATTGCAATTACCCAGTTCCACTCTTTAAGATAATAAATAAATGCTGTTTTTTCTTTTTGAATGGATTCCTTTGGCTTAGTCCAATAATATGATAGAAAGTTTCCATCAGTATGATTCTTTCCAGTTTTAATTAAATTTTCGGCAATTTTAAATCCATTTTTATCTTTTAGGTGTGCAGTATTAGTGCCTTTTTTTAATATGGGATGAGAAATTACATTAGCTTTATCATCTATGATATATATGTAGCCATTATCTTTTGCTATGATATTTTCAATATAATTTAAAGTATTTTTTTGTAATAACTCTTTATTATCTTTGAATGTTGAATACTTAATAAAGTTAAGTACTTCTTTGATTTTTCTTTTAAGTACTTTTTTCTCATTAGAGATATAGTTTTCTCTAATTTCTTTTGTATCATTTTTAAGTGAGGTATATTCACTATTGATAATTAGTGTAGTAAAAAGTAATGTTGATAATAATATTCCAATAAAAGGAACACTGAATATTAAATTTGAAATATTTTTTTCACTAAACATAATACATCCAATAAGTAATTAACATATTATATCAGATTTCTAAATTTACTTTATATTTAAAAAAAGGGAAAAGGTTTTAAACCTTTTCCCTTTTTTATTAGATAAATTAAAGATTTTCATTCAATAATTTTATCTATTAGTGTTAGATCTTTGGACTAGTATCTGTATCTGAAGGCGGTGTTGTACCTTCTTCTACCTCGTCACTATTTTGGTTTTGTTTTTTCTTACGTTTTTCTTCTTTTTTCTTCTGTTTCTCAATCTCTCGACTACGCTTTTCATAGCTGTAATTTGTTTTAGCCATTTATCTTCCTCTATTTAAATATTATTTACTTAAAGCTTTCTTTGCTTTTTTCTCATTTCTTTTTTCTTTTAATGTTTTTTCTGATTTTTTCTTAACAGATTTTTGAACATCTTTACCTTTTGCCATAATAACTCCTTTATTTAATGATTATATCTTAAACTATTGATATAAATCTTAATTCAATTTATGCTAGATTATGTTTAAAATAAAATATAAAAGCCTTTATCATGAACTCAAAATATAAAATTGTAATTGTTATAAGTACATTATTAATTATTTTGTCTATTTCTATTACAACAATAAATTATATGGTTTCTTTAAATAATACCGAACAACAATTGAGAAATCAGTCTTTACCTTTATCTTTGGATAATATTTACACTGAAATCCAGAAACATATAATAGAGCCTTATTTAGTATCATCAATGATGGCAAATGATACTTTTGTTCAAGACTGGATAATAAATGATGAAAAGAATCATACAAAAATAGAACAATATTTAAATACAATAAAAAATAAATATGGTATGTTTACAACTTTTTTAGTCTCTGATAAAACGCAGAACTACTATACTCAAGGGGGATTAGTAGAGAGAATGAAAAAAACTAACCCTAAAAACAAATGGTATTATAATTTTAAACAAATTGAAGATAATCATGAAATAAACTTAGATTTTAATGAGCATTTAGCAAATTCATTAATTATGTTTATCAACTATAAAATCATTGGTAAAGATTTCTCATCTTTAGGTGTAACCGGAGTAGGTTTAAAAATTTCTTATATTGATGATATGTTAAAAACGTTTAGACAAAAACATCATTTTAAAGTTTTTTTTATTAATGAAGAAGGAAAGATAGTTTTATCTGAGAGAAAAATTATAAAAGAGAGTAGTATCGACGAATTGGAATATTTAAAGACTTATAAAGATACTTTAATATCAAAAGAGTCAAAATCAATAGAATATAAAAAAAATGGGAATACATATCTTTTAAATAGTAAGTATATTCCAGAATTAAATCTATATTTATTTGTAGAGGCAAAGCTAGATGATTTCATTAAAGATGTAAAAAATATATTTTATTTAAATCTCTTTATATCACTCTTTGTTTCATTAATTATCACTATAATTTTAATTCTTTTAATTAAAAACTACAATAAAAAATTAGAGTATCTTGCGGGGAATGATCTGTTAACAAACATGAATAATCGTAGAGTTTTTGAAGATAAATTCCAAAATCAAATTTTATTGCACCAAAGAAGTAAACAAGCCCTAAGTCTTGTTTTTATAGATATTGATAATTTCAAGATGGTTAATGATAAACATGGGCATGCACTTGGAGATAAAGTTTTAATAAGAATTGCTACTATATTAAAAGAAAATATCCGACAAACAGATTTACTTTCTAGATGGGGTGGAGAAGAATTTGTGATAGCTTATATAAATAGTTCGTTAAAAGACTCTCAAGTTGTTACAGAAAAAATTAGAGCTTCGATAGACTCTGATTATATACTAAAAGATTTAAATAAATCTGTGGTCACGTCGAGTTTTGGTTTAACACAATTAAGAGAAGATGATACTATAGATACAATAATAAGTAGAGCAGATAGTGCTATGTATAAAGCTAAAGCTTCTGGAAGAAATAAAATAGAGTTTATTTAGAATTATTTAAAAATGAAAAAGGATTTGTTTTGAGAATATTAGTATCTTACCCTACAGATGTAGGAATTTTTGATATAGGACAATCTATTGATAAGAAATATCATCCAATTTATAATGATGAATCTTTAGGAAGCTACCCTTCTGTTCAAGAAGCAGTAGACAGTTTAATAAAAAATTTGACCTTGCCTGTTAAGCATGTTCAGACCAAAGAATTGATTGATACATCAAAATTAAATATTCCAAAGGATTATACTCAGTGGGATAGTAATTACTGATTTAATTTTAAGAAATAATTATATTTTTTTAAGTTTAAAATTGATAGATTAGGAAACTTATGAAAAATATTATATAATTAATTTAATGAAATAATTTTATATTCTTAATTTGAAAGAATACCATGCAATACAAAAACGAAACACAAATTTTAAATCTTATTAAATATGGACCTGTCTCTTATACACATCTGACGCTGCCGACGAAGAGGATA
>CAJXPH010000288.1 GCA_913057765.1 uncultured Campylobacteraceae bacterium | reverse complement strand
GCTCGGAGATGTGTATAAGAGACAGATATTAAAACTGATTTTGAAGAAACTGATATTTCTAATGATTTTAAAGAAGCAGTAAAACTAATAAAATCTAAAATAGATATCCCAGTAATTAAAATATCTCAAAAGGGATATGATACACATGCTAATCAAATAGAAAGACAAAATAAACTTTTAAAAGAATTTGATAATGCAATTAGAAGTTTTGTTGATGAACTTAAGCTTGAGAATCTTTTTAATGATGTTTTGATTATGACATACAGTGAGTTTGGTAGACGTGTAAAAGAAAATGGAAGTAATGGTACAGATCATGGGACAGCTTCTTGTCAATTTGTAATTGGTGGGAGAGTTCGAGGTGGAATGTATGGTAGACCTCCTAGTTTAAATAACTTGACAAAGAATAATTTGATATATACTACACATTATAGAACCTACTATAATACTATTTTATCTAATTGGTTTGGAAATAAAACTAATCAATTTAATAGTTATGACATCTTAAATTTTCTATAATAAAAACAAAAAATTAAGGAGCCATAAATGGCAAAAGAACATCAATTTGATATATCTGCAAAACTTGACATGCAAGAAATGAAAAATGCAGTTGTACAAACTCAAAAAGAAGTAGATAATAGATATGATTTTAAAGGGATTACAAAAGAAATAGATTTTAATCAAGGTGCAAAAACTCTTACTCTTATATCTTCTAGCGATAATAAAATTGATGCAATTTATGATATTTTAATTTCTAAAATGAATAAAAGAAGTTTATCTATAAATTCTCTTGATGAGGCTAAAAAAGAAGATAGTTCAGGTGGAAATAGAAAATATATTTATGCTATTGTTGATTCAATTAAACAAGATGAAGCAAAAACTATTCAACTTGAGATTAAAAAATTAAAATTAAAAGTTAAAGCTGTGAATCAAGGTGATGAAATAAGAATTACTGGAAAGAATATTGATGATTTACAAACTATTATGAGTCATATTAAAACTTTAGACTTTAAATCTCCATTAGTATTTGATAACTTTAGATAATAAATATAGAAGGATTATTCCTTCTATATAAATTGTTACTTACTTCATCTTTTTCATAGTATCAACAAGTGTAATATCTGCATTTGCTTCTTTATTATGAACAAATACTAAGTCACCACCTGATGCACTGTTATGACACCCGATACATCCAGGGAACTTACCTGCAATTTTTTCACCTTTTGGTGTTTGGTGTAAACTACCATCTGCTTTATATTTAGCCCAGTACCAATCATTGTTTTTAGGATCATATCCATCTTTTTTAATCATTATTGTTACTGCTTTTAAGAATTTCTCTCTATCTTTTTTTACAGATTCAATAGATACTCCTTCTCCACCATAATTTCTTTTTACGATAACTCTATTCCCGTCAATTTTTCCTTCTAATACTTCTCTTACTGCACCATGAGGAGGTCCTCCAACATATAAAGTAGCTGGAGTTGAGTTGAGTTTAGTAGCTTTTAATTGTTCCCATAATTTTTTTGAATATGCAACATCTTTTTCTCCACCAAAGGCTGCTTCCATTTTAGTCATTTTATCCATACTATGCATTTTCTTAGAATCATCCATCATCTTAGATTTTTCCATTGTATCTGCACAACCTACAAATACAAGTGCTGATAATGCAAATGTAACTGCCCCTAATCTTAAAGTATTTCGTTTCATCTCTTTCTCCTTGGGTTAAGTTCTTATATTTGAAGTATAAAACTTTAGTGTTTAGTGATTGTGAATAGAAAAATAACTTAAAAGTTTAAAGATAGTAATTTGATTATTTAATTTCATTGTTAAATAAATTGTGTTAATATATATATTAATATAATTTTTTTAGGTGTCAAAAATGGGTATAAAATTAAAATTAATCATTTTATTTGTCTTAGTTAAAATTGTACCTGTAGTCTTAATTCTTTATATAGCATTGTTAGGTACAAAGCAATTAAATAACTATTTAGATAATCACACGGAGAAAGTATTTACTGAGAATAGTTTAATCTTAGATAAAACTACAAAAAGTGCTATCACTGATAGTATTAAACATTTAGATAAAAAATCTCAAGACTCAATTGAAAAAATTACTTATCAAGTTGCTCAAAATATTTCAGATTTTTTATATGAAAGAGATAATGATCTCTTGTTCCTCTCAAAACTAGAGTTAAATCAAAAAACTATAAATGATTTTTATGAAAGTAAAAAAAGAAATATAGTAGAAATAGAACCTTATATATACAATGAAAAAAAACTTATATGGGAAAGTTCAAAAGATAATATTTCTGATAAATATAAAAAAGAAATAGCACAATTAAAAGATAATGAAAAAGAATTTAATCTAATTAACCCTAAGACTATTGAATATAATAAAATTCCTATATATAAAGAAATTTCTTTTATTGATTTAAAAGGAAATGAACTTTATAAAATATCAGATATTAAAAAACAAAAAGTAAATGTTTTTGATCGATTTAATACTTATTTAAATGCAGAAGATTTTACTTTTGAAATTAAAAAATTAAAAAAAGATGAAATATATGTCTCTGATGTAATTGGTGAATATGTAAGAAGTAAATTAATAGGTACTTTTACTAAAGAAAATGCAAAAAAAGCTGGACTAGATTTTACCCCTGAAGAACATGCATATGCTGGTGTTGAAAATCCAATTGGTAAAAAATTTGACGGAATTGTACGTTTTATAACGCCAGTTTTTGAAAATAATATAAAAACTGGTTATGTATCTTTAGCTTTAGACCATAGACATTTAATGGAGTTTACAGATACTTTAAATCCTGTTAGTTTAGATATGAAACAAAATATTTCTGATGCGAGTATCGGTAATTATGCATTTATGTGGGATTATGAAGGTAAGAATATTTCTCATCCAAGAGATTATTTTATTGTTGGATATGATAAAAAAACTGGTAAAAGAGTTCCTGGATGGATAAGCAAAGATATTGCAGATGAGTTTAAATTATCTAATAAAAAAGATTTAGGTGAGTTTTTAAATACATATCCTAAATTTAAAAAGCAAAGCTTAGATAAAAAACCAAATATTGAACAATTGACAAAACTTGGAGAAGTTGGACTTGATTGTAGGTACTTAAATTTTGCTCCACAATGTCAAGGTTGGATGCAATTGACTAAGAATGGTGGATTTGGTTCTTTTCTTATTTATTGGAGTAATGTTTGGAAGTTAACTACAGCTGCAACTATTCCATATTATACTGGTAAATATAAAGATTCAAAAAGAGGGTTTGGGTTTGTAACTATTGGTGCAAATGTAGATGAATTTCACGCCCTAGCTAATAAAACAAAAAAAGCTGTCTCTTATACACATCTCCGAGCCCACGAGACCAGAGAGGATCTC
>CAJXPH010000287.1 GCA_913057765.1 uncultured Campylobacteraceae bacterium | reverse complement strand
TGTCAGTAGTCTCTAAAAAATTGTATGATGATATGATTGAATTAAATCCTCAAATAAAGAAAAAAGTTGATATATTAAAAAAATCAAAATTGATATTTCTTTCAGGTATAGGTTTTACAAGTAAAAAAAGAAATCCTTATTATGACAATATGATTATGGATGTTAAGAAAGATATAGGGGAAAAAGGGACTGTGAAGTTATCTGAATCTATAAGTATTCACAACTTTTATAATATTACAAATGAGGAACTAAAACCTTTAGATGTTTTTTTTAGTGAGTATTTAAATTTGAAGAAATTGTATGAATAAAATAAACATTTAGTGAATATAAAATTTAGCACTTTTAGATATAATACTCTATGAAAAAAATATTAGTTATTCTTGACGGTATCGTTGCTAAAAAACTAATGCAGAGAATTGTTGAATCAAATACAAGAGAAAACAATTACGATGTAGTTTATATGAACGATATAGTCTTACCTGAACAAAAAGCATCAAACTTCACTTTATACAAATTTGACCCTACGTCTGAATCAAAACTTGGAATGGTTTTAGATAAAAATGTACATGCTCAAGTATTAATTGCATTGAATTCAAAAGATGAAATGTTAAATGTAATTAAAAATATAAAAGAGAGAAAAAAAAATTTACAAATGTCTATTTTAGATTATTGGGGAATCGAACTTGATGATCCATATGTAAATATATACAAAGGTATTGAAGTTCTTGCAAATGGTATGGTTGAAAGATTACCAAATGTACCTGTTATGGCCCAAAATATTGGGATGAAGCAGGGTGAGATTATGGAAATTAAGATTCCTTTTGGTAGTTCATATGCCTATAGATACATTGGTTCAATAGAGCAAAATGAATGGAAGATCTTTGGATTATATAGAAATCAACAACTTATAAATATTAAACCTTCATTGATTTTAAAACCAAATGATGTGATATTAATCATTGGAAAACCAACTGTATTAATGCAAGTTTATAATGCAATTGGAAAATCTCAAGGGCAATTTCCTATGCCATTTGGACATAATATTTATTTATATTTAGATCTTTATTTACAAAATAAAAAAAGAATTAAAGATGTGATAGATGAAGTTAAGTATTTACACAAAAAGCTCAAGAACCAAAAATTAATTATAAGAATTACTAGACCTACAACAGTTGGTGTTATAAACTTAATAAAAGAAAGTTTTGAAGAAGATGAAACTGTAGAAATCAAAATGGATTACCATAATTTAGGAATGATAAAACTTCTAAAGAACGATACTAAAGCCTTTGATATTGGTGTGGTGATTTTAACAAATGAAATGTTTAGGAATAAAAAATATGTTAAGGATCTTTTAGATTTAAGAGTGCCTATTCTTAAATTAGGAGATGAATTAACTGGAAGTATTAAGAAGACTGTTGTTTTGATTAACGATGTTAATTCTTATGAGCAAATATCTCCAATTGTTTTTGATGTTTCAAGTCAATTAAGAACTAAAACTAGGATTTTTGATATGGATCCAATTGGTGATCATGAAGATAAAACAAGATTACTAGACCATTTTGAAAACTTAGCAAAAATTTTTAATGAAAAAGTAGAGATTATAACGAATGAAAAGAATCCAATTAGAGAGTTAAAAAAGCAGACAAATACTCTGCAAATTTTACCTTTAAAAGAAGATATGTTTAAACAAAGATTTTCTTGGAAATTTTTATATACAAATCCAGATTTGATATCTTTTGATATGAAAAGATATAGTCAATTATTAATACCAGTAATAGAAGAATAAGGAAAAGAATGAATTTTGAAAAATATCCATTTGAAAGATTAAATGAATTATTAGTAAATGTTAACCCAAATGAGAACTTTGAATTAGCGGCATTAACCATAGGTGAACCAAAATTTGAAACACCTGAATTTATACAAAATGTTTTAAGTGAAAATACATCACTTTTACAAAAATATCCGGCAAGTGCAGGTTTACCAGAATTAAAAGAAGCGATGATAAATTTTGTGAGTAAAAGATTTAATGTAAAGTTAGAAATGAATCAAGTTATTCCTACTTTTGGAACAAGAGAGGCTCTTTTTAATTTTCCACAGTTTGCTCTTTTTGATAAAGAAAACCCAACTATTGCATATACAAACCCTTTTTACCAAATTTATGAAGGTGCTGCAAGAGCTAGTAGGGCTGAAGTTATTCATATAGATTTAACTAAAGAGAATAATTTTAAAGCACATCTAAGTGATGAAGATTTAAAAAAGTGTGATTTGGTGATTTTAAATTATCCTAATAATCCTACATCTGCAGAGATGACAAAATCTGAATTGGTCAATTGGGTTAAAAAAGCTTTAGAGTTTGATTTTATATTAATAAATGATGAGTGTTATTCTGAAATATATTTTGAGGAAAAAGATAAACCGGCTTCTTTACTTGAAGCTAGTATTGATGTTGGAAATACAGAATTTAAAAATATATTAGTTATGAATTCAGTTTCAAAAAGATCTTCAGCTCCAGGTCTTAGAAGTGGCTTCATTGCAGGAGATGCTTCAATCTTGAAAGATTATATGAAGTATAGAACTTATGTAGGATGTGCTTCTCCTGTACCTTTACAAAAAGCTGCAGCTGCTGCTTGGAATGAAGAATCGCATGTTGAAGGTTTTAGAAAAATCTATAGAGAAAACTTCAACATTGCAGAGGAACTTTTAGGGATAAAACCTCCTAAGGCTACTTTCTATATATGGTTAGAAGTTGAAGATGAAATAGATTTTACAAAAAGACTTTTTGAAGAAAAACATATTAAAGTATTACCAGGAAGTTTTTTAGGACGAGAAGGAATAGGAAAAGGCTATGTAAGAATTGCCTTAGTTGAAAATGCTCAGAAAACTAGAGAAGTACTAACAAGATTAAAGGATTTTATTGATGGATAAAGATCAACTTCATGATGCAAGAACAAACCCAGACTTTTTAAAATATTTAGAAGAGACAAGAAAAGATGCTATTGAAACAAAAAATATCTCAGCACTTTATGAAGTTTTGGATTCTTTACTTATATTAGATTTAGATGAAGAAAAAGTAAACTCTGTTTATCAAAATATTTTAAAGATAGCTTTTGCTGAGGTTCAAAATATAATTAATGAAAATAGAAAACTTACATTAGAAGGTGATGATCTTTTTTATGTAAGAGCATTTTACGAACATGCAATTGAAAAGTGGAGTTATGAAAATTTTGAAGGTGCAAGAGATTTATTATTTGTTCTTTCAAATATTCTTGAAGACCAACTTTTAGAAGATGCGTTAAAAGCCCACATTATTGCCCTTGCTGTGAATACAAGTTTAGATAGTTTTTATGCTGTCTCTTATACACATCTCCGAGCCCACGAGACCAGAGAGGATCTC
>CAJXPH010000286.1 GCA_913057765.1 uncultured Campylobacteraceae bacterium | reverse complement strand
GATCTACACTATCCTCTTCGTCGGCAGCGTCAGATGTGTATAAGAGACAGGTCCTGATGGTGTTGGTAAAACTACATTGCTTTTAGATGTTAAACAATCATTGAAAGAAGATATTATTACAAAACGTTTTAAAAAAATTGTTAGAAGATCAATTATTTATAATATTTGTCATCCTATAAATAAGAATATTATAAAAATGCAAATGGGAAAAAAACCAGAGAAAGATCAGCATGATGATTTAAATGCGAAATTGATTATTTTAGCTGGTATTTTATACTATCCATATATGAGGATTCTCTCTTTATTAAAAAATAAAATTATATTTGTTGATAGATTTTTTCAAGATGCTTTGTTAGAAGATATTTCTTTTAGAGAAAAAGAGACACATCTTAGAAAAAATTGGAAACTTCTATTAAAGTTTATCCCTCAAACTCTTTGGAATATACATCTTGATGCTAAAAGTGAGATAATTTTAGAAAGAAAAGATGAACTTTCAAGTGATGATATTAAAAAATATAGAGAATTGAATTTTGAAATCTATTTAGAAAAACCATCATTAATATATTCTTATATAAATACATCAAATGAATTATCAGTTTGCAGTAAAATAGTTTCATACATTGGTAATAAAAATGGAATATTTAAAAATATGGATGAATCTTGTCAGTATTAATATTAAATGAAAATTTGTTAATTGCAAAAGGTGGAGAAAGAGATTGTTATCTTCATCCCCATGATAATACTAAAGTAGTTAAAACTTTACATACGCAAGGTAATCATAATAATCAAAATGAATTAGAATTTAATTATATGAATTATTTAAAGAAAAGAAAAACTGATTTATCGTATGTTACTGATTGTTATGGATATGTAAACACAAACTTAGGTAAAGGTTTAGTATTTGACAGGGTAATGGATTATAATGGTACTCCAAGCAAGAGTTTTAGATATTATCTTGCAAATAAAATAATACCTTTAGATGAACAAGAAGATTTAATTAATGAACTAAAAATATATTTAGAAAAGAACTTAATACTTTTTGTAGATACGAGTTTAACAAATATCTTTTGTCCTAAAATATCTGAGAATAAATATAAGTTAATTATAGTTGATGGGCTAGGTGCAAAACGTACCGGAGCAAAATTTGTATTGTATAAGCTTTCAAAACTTTATACAAAATATAAGATAACAAGACAGTGGGAAAAGTTTATGCGAATGTATGAAAAAGATGTAAAAAGAGCAAAACTTGGAAAACGTCCATTTACAAGGCTTTAATTTGAATAAAGAACCTTTTGTATGGGATAAATACTCAGACCAACCTCATGTGATAAGAGATAAAGCATATAAAAAATTAATGCGTAAAAAACATGTGTTTGATTATGTAAAACTTTTTTTTACTTCAATTATTGTTTTACCTATATCGATTGTTTTAATGAAGTTTTTTAAAGGAAATGAAAAACTTGAATATGGTATTGGTGTAAATCTTTACAAGGGTGATGAGCAATATGCTTTAGTTAAAGAATTAGGTGTAAAACATTTAATAATAAGACTACCTCTTTGGGAGATGAATAGAATAGATGAATATGTAGATTTTGCTAAAAAATTTATTAACCAAAATGATGAAATAAAAATTCTTTTAAATATAATGCAAGATAGAGAGCATATTGAAAATGAAGAGTTATTAAAAAAAGATATAAAAACAATTTTTGAAAAGTTTTCTCTCTTTGCTGAAGAGTACCAAATAGGAAGTACAATAAATAGGGCTAAATGGGGTTTTTTTAGCGTAAGTGAGTATTTTAAATTTTATAAAATGGTTCAAAATGTAAGAGACGATTTTTTTAAAGATTTAAAACTAATTGGTCCAAGTGTGATTGATTTTGAATACTATTATACTTCTAGAGCATTATTTAATTTAGTAGATATAAAATATGATAAACATTCTAGTCTTCTTTATGTTGATAGACGAGGTGCTCCTTCAAATGCACAATATGGCATTTTTGATACAAAAAACAAGGTTGACTTATTGTACTCTTTGACAAAAATGTCATGGAAAGTTACAAATGAAATTTATATTACTGAAGTAAATTGGCCTATATCAAATACAGCTCCTTATGCACCTACAAGTGAACATGAATGTGTTAGTGAAGAAGATTATAAAGAATATATGTTGGAGTATCACCAGATTATAAAAGATACAAAAAAAATAAAAAGAGTTTATTGGCATCAATTAATAGCCCCAGGTTATGGTTTAGTTGATAATAGAGATGGAAAGTTACGAAAAATGGTAGCTTTTGAAGCTTATAAGAAGATGATAAATGATTAATAAAATATTTATAGAAATACCAACTTGGCTTGGTGATGCAATTATGACAACCCCTGCAATTGAAAATATTATAAAAGAATATCCTACTGCTGAGGTAATATTACTAGGTTCTTATGTCTCAACGCAAGCTTTAGGTAAGATTCCAAATATTTCAAAAGTGATTGTAGATGATAGTAAAAAAGAGGGGAATAGGTATCTTAATTTAATTAAACTTGCAAAACAAGTTGGCAAAGTTGACCTAGCAATATCTTTTAGAAAAAGTTTTTCATCTAAATTTATGATGTTTTTTATAAAAGCTAAAAACAAATATTCTTATAAAAGATATACGAAAGAAGAAATCCATCAAGCTTTAAGATACAACGATTTTATAAATAGAAATTTAAATATTAATAGAACAACTGAAGATTTAAAATTGTATTTTGACAAATATAAATATAAAAATTTAACTCTAGGAATAAATCCTGGCGCAACATATGGTAGTGCTAAGAGATGGTATCCTGAAGAGTTTGCAAAAGTTGCGATTGAAATGTCTTCAAAATATGATATTGTAATTTTTGGAGGACCTGGAGAAACAGATATAGCTGAAGATATATCAAAATTGTTAGATGAAAATGGTATTAAAAACTATAAAAATCTTGCAGGAAAAACTTCTATTCCAGAATTAATTGAGGAAATTGCAGGATTAGATATGTTTATTACGAATGATTCTGGTCCTATGCATGTTGCTGCTGCCTTTAAAACTCCTACTATTGCAATCTTTGGACCAACTAAATATTCAGAAACAAATCAGTGGCAAAATCCAAATGGGAAAATAATTTCTAAAAATCTAGATTGTGCACCTTGTATGAAAAGAGAATGCCCCTTGAAAACTCATGAGTGTATGAAGAGTATAATTGCTAATGATGTTATTGAAACAATAAATAAACTTAAATAACTTTTTAGTGAATTTACGATAAAATATCCTTTTAATATAAGGAATATAAATAATGAAAATAGCCATAGCAGGGACAGGATACGTAGGCTTGTCAAATGGAATACTATCTGTCTCTTATACACATCTCCGAGCCCACGAGACCAGAGAGGATCTCG
>CAJXPH010000285.1 GCA_913057765.1 uncultured Campylobacteraceae bacterium | reverse complement strand
CCTCTTCGTCGGCAGCGTCAGATGTGTATAAGAGACAGAATTTATATTTTGAAATATTGCAAATAGTTTTTCTGCCATAATTTTTTCATTGATTATATTCTGAGTAAAAATAAACTCTTCTTTAAAACCAAAAAATTCTTTTTGAATATCTTTACACCACTGCACGTCTACATGCAATGTATAATAATCTAATGTTTTTTTAATTTCACTTTTTGTTTGATGTACTTGATTTGGATTAAAAACTATTACTTGGTTAGAAGAAACAAGCTCTTCATCTTGAGCATGAAATTCAACTTCAACTTCTCCAGAACCAAATACACAAATAGAAAAACTATCATGTGAATGTTTCGAATAATCTAAGAAATACTCTTTACTATAATTTAATTCAGCAAATAAATTGCCTTTGTTATCATATAATTCTCTCATAAACCTTCTTCTTTAAAATAAAATTATATCAAAATGAATTCAAATAAAAAAGTCAGTATTTTACAATACTTTTTTTTATATATTTAGTACTATTATAAAAAATCAATTATTGGACTATTTTATGAATTTTAAACAAACTATGCAAAAATCTCTTCAAAGTATCTGGATAATATTAAAATTGATTATTCCTATTTATATCATTGCAGATATTCTGTTTTACTATAATACATTATCATATGTATCAATTTTAGTTGAACCAATAACAACTGCTATTGGATTGCCACCAGAAGCTGCATTATCAATTATAAGCGGTATGTTCTTAAATGTATATGGAGCTATCGCTTTTGCTGCACCTTTAGATTTAACTATTCATCAATGGACTATTCTTGCAGTTTTTATTGGAATTTGCCACTCATTAGTAGTAGAAAGTGTAATAATGAAAAAAATAGGTTTATCAAATACTTACTCTTATGTTCTTAGAATTGTATCAGGGTTTCTTGTAGCTTTAGTTACGTCTATCATGCCTAGTTCTTGGTTTAGCCCTACAATTACTACTGAGGACAAATTTACAGTTGAAGAATATAACTCATTAAGTGACCTTTTGTACAACTCATTTTTAAATTCAATAGAATTAAGCATCACAGTAATTATTCTAATAACTGCACTTATTTTTATAATGGATTTTATAAAATCAAGAAAATTTATAAAAGAATCAAAGAAAAATGTCAGTAAAGGATTTTCTTTAACTGTAGGTATTATTTTAGGGATTACATATGGTGCAGGAATTTTGATAAATGAAGTTGAAAATGGAAATATAAAAGATGAAGATATTTTTTATATAGGAACTTTCTTAATGATTTGTCATGCAGTTATTGAAGACACTCTACTCTTTGTAATATTTGGAGCAGATTTTACAATGGCAGTTGCAATTAGAACTATTAGTGCAATTATTATTTCATATATTTTATTGTTAGTTTATAGAAAATATAAAAAGAATATATCTTCCCACAAGTATATTAAAATTTGAGTCTACCAAAATTATCATTCTTATTTATATATTGTATATATAGAAGAATATAGTCAGGTTAACTTTTTATTAACTATTGATTATGTTTTAGTTAATGGTGGTCTATTATAATTCTAATACAAATTAAGAAGAAATGCGAATCTTCTTAGGAAATTTAAAAGCTGCGAACTTTTAAATTTATAAAATTTGTTTCCTTGTGTGAAAAAAGCTTCTTGAAAAAGAAGCTTTTTTTTTGCCTAATAATTATTAAAATTTATACTAATATATTACACAACAAAATCCAACACCCTATTAAAATATAATTTAGATTATATATTTTCAATATATATAAAAAGAACAATTCATTAATATATCGTTTAAAAAAATTAGCTATAATTTCTCTACTTAAAAATAGGAAACAATTTATGATAGAACAATTAGATAAAAAATATGTATTAAACACTTATCCAAGAAATTATGTTAATTTTAAAAAAGGGATTAACGCAACGTTATTTGATGATACTCAAAAAGATTATATAGATTTCACATCAGGTATTGGGGTAGTTTCCGTAGGACATGGAAATAAAGATGTTGCAGATGCAATTTGTACTCAAGTAAGTAACATCACTCATATTTCAAACCTATATGCTATCGAACCACAAGCGAAACTTGGTGAAAAAATTGCAAAATTATCTGAAATGGATGTAGCTACATTTTTTGCGAACTCAGGAGCAGAAGCAAATGAAGGAGCTATTAAAATAGCGAGAAAATATGGAAAAACTAAATTTAACAATAAAAGATATAAAGTTATCACATTAGAACATTCATTCCATGGAAGAACAATCACAACGGTTAAAGCAACAGGACAAGAAGCTATGCATAGTCCAAATTTTGCGCCTTACCCAGATGGTTTTTCATACGACAATAAAATTGATGATATTTATAATTCAATTGACAATGAAACAGTTGCTGTTATGATTGAACTTGTTCAAGGTGAAGGAGGAGTTCAACCTTTTAAAAAAGAGGATATTCAAGAACTCGCTAAATTCTTGAAAGAACGAGACATTCTTTTTATTATTGATGAAGTACAAACTGGTGCTTATAGAACAGGTGAATTTTTAGCATCTAATCTTTATGAAATTAAACCAGATATTATTACTATGGCAAAAGGTTTAGGTGGAGGAGTTCCAATTGGAGCAGTAATTACAACACATAAAGATATTTTTGAACCTGGAGACCATGGTTCTACTTTTGGAGGAAACTATTTAAGTACAGCAGCAGCAAATAAAGTACTTGATATTTTAGATGATTACAAAAACTCTGGAAAACTAGATGAATCAATTATTTATTTTGATAAGAAATTAACTGAACTTTTCGAGGATAACAAAGAAATCTTTACAGACAAGGTTGGATTAGGACTTATGAAAGGGCTAAGAGTAAGAGATGCAGATACTCTTGCAAAAATAATTCCAACAGCATTTGAAGAAGGTGTACTAGTTTTAAAAGCAGGGAAAAATACATTAAGATTTTTACCTCCACTTACTATTTCCAAAAAAGAAGTTGATGAAGGATTTAAAAGGTTATCAGATGCACTTTCAAAAATTAACTAAACTTTTATTAGTATCACTTTTATCTTTACCTCTATTTTTAGGGGCTGAAGATAAGAATATTCTTTCTGAAGATAGATTAAATCTTTTTAAATACTCTGAAGAACAAAATAAAGAAAATAGTGATAAGTTAAAAAAAGATTGGATTAATCCAATAAATCTTACTTACTCAAAAAATTATGGAGAAACATACGATTCTACAAAAAGTATGGTAAATATAAATCAACCTATTTTTAAAAGTGGTGGAATTTATAAAGCTATTAAATATGCAAATGCTTCATTTGAATACAATAACATTGATATTAAGATGCAAAAAAAAGAACTTATAAAAAATGCAACTACTTTACTTTTTAATTTACATCTGTCTCTTATACACATCTCCGAGCCCACGAGA
>CAJXPH010000284.1 GCA_913057765.1 uncultured Campylobacteraceae bacterium | reverse complement strand
TACGAGATCCTCTCTGGTCTCGTGGGCTCGGAGATGTGTATAAGAGACAGTGATAAATCTGATGTTTCTAATAATCAAATTGTTAATATATGTAATGACTTAACATGGAATAAAGAAATTAAACAAATATATTTCAAAGAAGAGAATATAAAACTTACAAAAAAAGAGATTTTATTTATTGAACTTTTACTGAAACAAAATGAACAAACACATAGTATAAAAGGAATATTGGGTTATTTATGGGCTGATGATGAAGATAATATTCCAGAAATTAAAAATTTAAAAAATGTTATATCAAGATTAAGAAAAAAACTACCTAGTCTTGATATTGAAAATGTATATGGTTTTGGTTATAGAATAAATTTAAAGCAATAATAAAATTATCTATGAATAATCATTTTTATAATCAACATAATGTGCTGCATGTTTAATTAAACCATTAACATCCTCTTGTGTTAATTCTTTTACAACTTTTGCAGGACTTCCCATAATTAGACTTCTTGGAGGAAATTTTTTACCCTGAGTAACTAGAGAATTTGCTCCTACAATAGAACCTTCACCAATTACAGCGTTGTCTAAGATTGTTGCACTCATACCAATGAGACAATTATCTTGTACTTCACAACCATGCAACATAACTTTATGTCCAATAGTTACATTGTCACCTAAAATAGTTTTTGTATGAGTATCAGTATGTATCATTGATAAATCTTGTACATTTGTATTTTTACCAATTCTAACTTCATTTACATCTGCTCTTAAAACACATCCAAACCAAATAGATGAGTTTTCACCAATAATTACATCACCAATTACATCTGCACTTGGAGCAACCCAAGCTGTAGTATCAACCTTTGGATAAAATTCTTTAAACTTCATTATCATATTAATATCCTAATTAAAAATTTTGGGATTTATTATATCTTGTAGGTATATAAATTGCAAGAAGTAAAATAAGACAAAAAGTCTTATTTTACTTGATATTCTAAAATTATAGGTTCTGAGTAATTAGGAACATCGTCATAAGTAAATAAAGCATAGTACTTATTAATATCTTTTGCTCCGAAATCATCATAAGTATAGTCATCAATACCTGCAAAAAGTTTTTGTCCATCATGAGTAGAATAGGGCTTTCTATAAGCATTTTTAATTACTTTAACCCCTTTGAACCCATCATCTTTTGGATTGTCCCAACTGATTTTAATTTTACCATTCTCTTTTATGAGTTTTGCATTTGTAACTTTTGGTACAGGATTTCTTCTTTTTGGAATATGTTCTAATATTAACTTAGGAGATAAAGCTTTATTTTTAACTTCCCAAGAAACACTCTTGTCTTTAATAGCCTTTTTTGAAGAGGTAGGTTTTAAAACAAAAGCTACATCTGATTTATTTTTTAGTTTTTCATTTAAAGTGATTTCTGAAAAAGTATCAAAAGTGAAATATTGAGTTTGATTGTTTTTAAGTTCAGTAGCACTTACATCAAATCCAACATTTTGAATAATATCTCTATTTATAATACTTTCGTAATCTTTATCGATATTTTCATCAACAAATTCTAAATGGAATCTAATATCATCTTTAATATAAACTTTTGTTGAGTTTAGCTCAAAGTATGCTTTTGTAATGATTGTGTCATTATATGGAGGTAACGATGATAAGTTAAATTCAAATGTTGAAAATATTGTTGAACCATCTTTCTCATACCCAGCAGAAATTTCATCAAGTTTAATTTCTTTTTTACTAACTGTATGAACAGCCTTAGGATAAAGCTCTGTAATTGTGGGTTTTATTGTATATGTTAATTCTAATCTTGGTCTGTAAGGTAATCCATGACCAAATTTACCATATCCTATATCCCACTGCATCATTTGTCTAGTTCTACCAATTCTTAATTCTTTTGGTCCTTCAACTCTTAATATGATCTTTTCAGTATCTGTAGCTAATTCTTGAAGGTATTGACACTCAATACCTGACAAATGCCAGTCTCTCCAAATTCCTTGTGTTAATTGATGAGATTCTGTTGGTCTTCCAATATATTGTACTATTTCCATATTATCTACATCGTCAAAACTAGTAATATCACCATTAAATTTAGGGTCAACTATACCAACATTCCACTCACCATATTTTTCAATAGTAGTTGAAACTCTATTAATTGGATATAAATTAAATGTTGCAGATTTTATTAATGCATTAGAAGGAAGAGATTTTACATTGATTGTTACAATAGCATAAGAAACACCTTTGTTTTCGTCTACTCCTACAAATAAAGAGTTTACACCAAAGTGTTTACTATTCTCATTTAAGTTTTCCGCAACATATCCAGTCTCTTTTGCATTTGCATAATATGTTCTACTAAACTCATCATAATCAGGATCTGTTCTTAATTTAATTTGAGGATAAAATGGCGATTTCTCACCAGTTTTTTTATTAACTACTCTAATATTATAATAGTAATCTTTGTTACTTTGTAGATTAATATCACTAAATTCCAAACTTTGAGTTCTCGATACTAAATTTGAATTATTACAGAAGTTCTTATCTTTTAAACTTCTATAAATTTCAAAGAAAGTGTCTTCATTAGTTTCATAGTTCCATTTTAAATTTGCATGATTTGAACCAATTTCAGTAATTTCAAAAGATTTTACTCTATATACTGAATTTTTCTCAGAGTAATTTGGTACTTCTTTAACAGCTGCAAGTAGTGCAGGAACATGCTCTCTTAAGTGTTCATTCATATCATCCATATAATCTGATATATTTCTTGTACCAACTTCAACTACACTTGAAATAATTCCACGTGAGTGATAAAATTCTCTACCACTTCCTGAAATTAACTTAGTAGGTGGTTTACCTTGATGAATTCCATATTCACGTCCAGAAATTTTTCTAATTTCTTCTGCCATATTTGCACAAAGAGTATTCATATCTGTTGTATCTATAGTATCTTCATGTCTAAAGTCATGAGCAGGGAAAAATACATTTCCTTGTGAATGATAATCAAGTGCAATTGTAATATTTTCATGTTCTATTACAAAATCTCTTAAAGCTCTTGTCTCAGGTTCAGAGAATGGCTCTGGACCACCATAAACGTTTGATGTTGTTGCCGTTGAACTTACATATCCAATAGGAAAGTTTCTATTTAAATCCACACCATAAGAACCATCTGCATTTACTCTTCTATTCTTTCTCCAGAAAGAAAAATGATTTCTTGAGTATTCATATCCATCAGGATTTGCACAAGGTACCATGTATATTGTTGTGTTTTTTAAATAAGACTGTAAGGTTGGGTCTGTTTCTAAATTTTCAAGTATATAAGTTGCAAATTCAATACCTAATTCATGTCCTACCCACTCTCGAGCATGAATAGTTCCTGTAAAGAAAAGTGCAGGATTGTTACTGTCTCTTATACACATCTGACGCTGCCGACGAAGAGGATAGTGTAGA
>CAJXPH010000283.1 GCA_913057765.1 uncultured Campylobacteraceae bacterium | reverse complement strand
GGCAGCGTCAGATGTGTATAAGAGACAGGCTTAAACTCATTTATTTTCCTATTTTTATATAGTTTTTTAAAAGGTATTTATTTTATCTAAAAGAGTATTATGATT
The DNA here is from genome assembly GCA_913057765.1 of uncultured Campylobacteraceae bacterium. GTDB lineage: Bacteria > Campylobacterota > Campylobacteria > Campylobacterales > Arcobacteraceae > Halarcobacter. The sequence goes on along the minus strand of CAJXPH010000283.1, from coordinate 3,347 downwards.
CTATAATAGTTTTATAAAGGTTACAAGTTAACTAAGGTATTAATCTAAAATGACACCTTTAACTTCTTTAATACTTGGGCAAATATAATCAGCTAAAGAATCTTTTTCACTAAACTCATGACCAGATTTCACTTGAATTGTATTGATAATTTTAGCATTATTAGCACATTTAATATCTGAGGACTTATCGCCAATTAACCATGATTTTTCTAAATCAATATCATGTTTTTTTAAAATATTTTCTATCATCCCAATTTTTGGTTTCCTACAATTACAACCATCATCTGGGCCATGTGGGCAAAGTTCAACTTGTGAAATTTTTATATGGAAGTTTTCAAATTCTTTTTTCATCCAATTAGTTAATAAATTAAAATCAGCCAAAGTATAATAACCTCGCCCAATACCGGACTGATTTGTGATGATGAATAATTTATATCCTAATGATTGAAGATGAAGCAAAGTTTCAAATACACCATCTACAAACTCAAAATCCTCAATCTTATATAAATAATTCTTTTCAATGTTAATAACACCATCTCTATCTAAGAATATTGCTTTTTGCATGTATACTTACCTTTTTTAAATATACCTATATTCTAGCAAAATTATATTAAATCAATATCTAAATTTTTTACACCTAAAGCATCTAAAGCTTTGCAAACATTTCCAGCGTCTTTTGTAATTGTGATAGAAACTGTATTATTTTTCACTTCTAAATCTAAACAATTTGTTCCATTATCAAGAAAAGAGATTTTTTTGTCAGTTAGTGTCCAATTAATAGTATTTAATGTAATTGCATCAGAAATTTTTTCTATTTTTCTGTTTACTAAATAATGACTTTGGAGAGAAGTTGTTGTAGTTATTATATCTCTTTTAATTGTGGAAGCTAAAGCAGAATTCTTACTATTCATATATTTTGGAATTGCAAAAGATGAAATAATTCCAATAATCACAATCGCAAAAATAAGTTCTAATAAAGAGAAACCTTTTTTCATATTCAATCCTTAAAAATAATTTTAAAGATTATACTATAGGTTTCTTAAACTTAAATAATAAAATACATTATATAGTAATTACTTATAAAATATCAGGTACATCTATTTGTGTTTCTCTATTTGTATCTGATACTGATTCAAATACTACTTCAATTGGAGCTTCATTTGAATTTTCTTTATCCACAAACCTTGTTAATTGTTTCTGGAAGTCAAGTTTAACTGTTCCAATTGGTCCATTTCTTTGTTTACCAATTATTATTTCTGCTTCTTCTACTGGTTTATTAACGAAAGTTGATTTATATTCTTCACCTTTATCTTTTGCTTCTTTTTCTTTTCGGGCTTCATCTCTTTCTTTATATACATCATCCCTATATACAAACATAATAATATCGGCATCCTGCTCAATTGCTCCCGACTCTCGAAGGTCAGATAACATAGGTCTTTTATCTGGTCTACTTTCAACACCCCTATTTAACTGAGAAAGTGCAATAATTGGTATTTTTAACTCCCTAGCAAGCATTTTAAGACCCCTTGAAATATCAGAAACTTCTTGATGTCTATCTTTATTTCCAGTTCCTTGCATAAGTTGTAGGTAATCAATAATTACCATTGAGATATTATTGTCTTCATTTTGTGCTAGTTTTCTTACTCTAGCTCTTAATTGGTTAATATTAATACTTCCACCATCATCTACAAAAAGTCTTTTTGTATTTAAATCATCAAAAGCAGCACTTAAATTTGACCACTGATTATCATCTAAGTCACCTTTTCTAAGATTCTGTAAAGGAATTGAAGTTTTTGCAGATAACATTCGGAGCATTAATTGTTCAGCAGGCATTTCTAAAGAGAAAAGGATTACCCCTTTTTTCATTTCAACATTCTTAAGAGCCATATTTAAAACAAGTGCTGTTTTCCCCATAGCAGGACGTGCTGCAATAATAATTAAATCACCTTCATTAAATCCTGTTGTTCTTTTATCTAAATCATAAAACCCTGTTGTTTCACCAATCAAGTGTTTATTCCCAAGTTCCTTCATTTTCTTAATATAAGAAAGAGTGTCCCCTGTAATTTCTTCCATATCTTTTAATTCAGAAGTTGCACTATCAGTTGAAATCTTATAAAGTTCACCTTGAACTACATCAAGAGCATCATTTGCACTTGTCTCTTCTTCAAGCGAAACTTTTTTAATTGTTGTTGCAAGTGTTGTAAGTTCTCTTTTTACAGCACCATCTTTTATTTCTCGTACGTAAGCGAGTGTATTTGTAATTGGATTAGCAGATAGAATTTCAAGTAAAATTGAATCATCCACTGCTTTTGAATCAATTCTTTTTCTAATAAATTCTTCATCAATAGGCATATCATCACCATGAAGTTTCATCATTACTTCAAAAATCTTTTGATGTGCAGGTAAATAGAAGTCTTTTGGTTTTAAAACACCTAAAATATCTTCTATCTCTTCAGGGTTAAATAACACTGAACTTAAAACTGCTCTTTCAATATTTATACTATATACACTATCCATTAATTCTCCAATTTGTTAAGGACGCAATTGTATCAAAAAGTCATTTTGATTTTGATAAATATTAATAAATTTAATCTTACGTGTTATAATGCCCATCGTAAAAAACTCTTGGATTAAAATATGCATAAAAAAATAGACTTTGAAACTAACTCATTAATTATTGGAGGAGGACCTTCTGGTTCTACATTAGCTAGAAGATTAAGTGAAAACTCTATTGAAAATATATTAATTGAGAAAAATAGAACTTACGATAAACCCTGTGGAGGTGGAGTAAAATCAACCGTTTTTAATGAGTTTAATATTCCTAGATCTATAGAATCAAAAAGAATAACTACTTTTACACTATTTTCAAAAAAGTATAAAGCCTCAGTGAATTTAGAAAATACACCTATCTCTATAGTATTAAGAAAAGAATTTGATGAAAAAAATAGAATTTTGGCACAAGATGCAGGAAGCATAGTTAAAGAAGGAAAATATTTAGATTCCAAACAATATGATGATTATATAATTTCAACTATTTTACTAAAAGACAATAAAAGAATTAATATAAAATCTAAGTATCTTGTAGGAGCAGATGGAGTAAAATCAACAGTAAGAAAAAAAATCTTTAATTCATATCAAAATGCTTTATTAACAAATTATACTCTATTTAAAACTACGAATTCAAATGATTGTAAATTCTATTTTGCAAAAGAATTTTCGCCAAATGAATATCTCTGGGTATTTCCCCATGGAGATAAAGTTTCTGTAGGTTCTATCTTAAAATCAAATAGTAATGCAAAAACACCTGTCTCTTATACACATCTGACGCTGCCGACGAAGAGGATAGT
>CAJXPH010000282.1 GCA_913057765.1 uncultured Campylobacteraceae bacterium | reverse complement strand
AGATCTACACTATCCTCTTCGTCGGCAGCGTCAGATGTGTATAAGAGACAGGAAATATCAGATAATGCTGGTGGAATAAAAAAGGATATTATAAAAAAAGTATTTGAACCTTATTTTACGACAAAAGACAAAGGCCTTGGAATAGGGCTATATATGTCAAAAATGATCATTGAAAAAAATATTGGTGGAAAATTAGAAGTTGAGAATATAAAAGATGGGGCTTCATTCTCTATTAACCTTAATTCTAAAGTTTGATATTTTAAGATTTAAACTTTAAAAATAGTAATATTATACTATCTAACAAAAAGGTTTTTTTGCTAAAGTAGAACAAAAATAAAGGAGTACTATGTTTTTAGACTCAATTCCTTATTTAAATGAAATATTGACTATGAGCTTTATAGCAATTTTTATGGCAATTAGTCCAGGTTCTGACTTTGTCATGGTTACAAGAAATAGTATTTTTTATGGTAGAAAATCTGGCTTGTATTCAGCCCTTGGAATAAGTGCCGCAATATGGATTCATGTGGCATATTCTATTGCAGGATTAGCAGTTATTATTTCAAATTCTATAGTATTATTTTCAATACTAAAGTATTTAGGAGCAGCATATTTAATCTATATTGGATGGAAAACATTTACTTCTAAATCAATGGTTTCAATTGAAGAAAATGAACAGACTCAATACATTTCAGATTTTGAAGCTTTTAAAACAGGATTTATTTCAAATGTATTAAACCCTAAAACAACAATATTCTTTTTAAGTATCTTTACTCAGTTAGTTACTCTTGATACTCCAATATGGGTACAATTAGTTTATGGATTAATCATTTCTATTGCGCATTTGATTTGGTTTATAATGGTAACTTATATGTTTACTCATCCAGTTTTATTAAATAAATTTTATAAATCTAAAAAAACAATAGAAAGAATCATAGGTACTGTATTAATAGGATTTGGACTAAAAGTTGCCGTTGCAAATAATAACTAAAGAATAAAATATAGATAAGGTATAATATTATCCATAGCACAAGATACATATAACTCTTTTTCACCAACGGGAGCTACATAATATAATGCCTCTTTAGCTGCTTCAATTCCTGCTGTTGCGATAAAGGCTTGATTTAACACTACTATTCCAAGTTTTGATAATATTAGTGTTCCAGAATACTGCTCTGCTATAAGTTAAGAAGATAGATCTAATTTTAATTGAGATATCAATTTGTTATCACTAATGATATATGAGAATTAAGTTTAATTCCATTCAAAGAGATAGACTTTTTTAAAATACTCTAATAAAGTAATGTTTTGTTAATATTATTTTATAAAGGTACAAAATGATAAATGATTATCTAACATATATTTTACTAGCAATAACAATAACTGCTATTCCTGGACCTGCAGTTATCCTTACTATTAGAAACTCTTTAGAATATGGATATAAAACAACTATAGTTAATATATTTGGAAATTTTTTCGCAATGATTATACTAGCCTTAATCTCGGCTATTGGATTAGGAGCGATAATTCTATCTTCCCAAACTCTTTTTTATATAATAAAATTTTTAGGTTGCATCTATTTAGTATATTTAGGAATTAAAGCTTGGCAAGTACCTATTGTAGATGAAAAAAATAAATCTGATTTAAAAAAAGAAAATAAAAATCACTATACAATATTTAAAGAAGGTTTTATTATTGGAATAAGCAATCCAAAAGCTATAGCTTTTTTTATTGCACTGTTCCCTCAATTTATTGACCCAGCAAGAAATTTTATTACTCAATTTTTATCACTAATTCTAACTATTGAGGGTATATCATTTATTATTCTATTTTGTTATGCTTTAATAGCATTTCGATTATCACATTATTTAAGAAGTAAAAAAGCTACTTTACTTTTTAATAAATTGACAGGTGGAGCATTTATAGGATTTGGAATCACTTTACTCTATAAAGATTAAAAAGAATATTCTAGAAGCTAATGCTTCTAGAATTTATAACCAACGCTAACTAGACCAAAAGAGTTCTCTTTATCATAAAAATCTACATTTGCTTTTTCTTTTTCAAACCCAGTTGTAAAACTAACATATGTATTTTCATAATCAAAAGGCTTATCTACTCTAATACCAGCAGTAATACCATATATATCTACATCTACTTTTTTATTAACTTCTGAATTAAATTTATGGTAATCTTTTTTTCCATAATTTGTAAGTAAAAATAAATTTGTATTTTCCATAATTTGAGATGAAACACCTAACTCTAAACCATATTCATTATATGAACTTGATTTTCCATCAGCATCATATTTTTCATAGAATAAATTAGATATTAAAGCACTTTCTTTATCAAATAAGTTTATGTTATACATATTTTCAAGAGCTAAGACATGTCTGTTTCCATCTCTTTTTAAATCTTTTATAACACCATCTTCATCATAACTTTTTTTACTAAATTCATATCTAATCATTGATTCAGAGTCTTCAGATAAAGAGAATCCATACCCTATATATGCCCCAAACTCTTTAGTATCAGTTTTTTCTCTATTTACTCCAGTTAAAAATGGATTTTCCCATTCTTCACCAGTATTACCTTTTAATCCGATATCAAAGAAACCATAATCAGTCTCAAATGAACTACCTATATTTAAATCACCCATTTCAGAAGTAGCATAAATATTTATTGATTCATTTAAATCATAACCATAATAAAAATTAACAGAAGGAATCCCTTCCGTTTCAGATTTTGCACTTCCTAAATTTGAAATATTCTTATTTGATTCAGTTGAAAAGTTATCTTTATAATTAATAGCTCCTCCACCTATCTCGATATAGTTTTGCTCACTTGCAAACATTGCAGAAACTAATAGTGCCGGTATTAATATTTTTTTCATTTCTTTTCCTTTTATTTTTTATTAAAGATAAGTTACCTTATCAACTATTTCTTCCTTCGTATATTTTATTTCTACAAGATTTTTTGTTCCATTTGTATATGTCTCGATGGGCGTTCCTATGAATTCCCATAATCCCCAAGTTCCTATATCAAGAAGTCCATGAGTTACTGCTCTTGTAGTTTTTTCTGTATTGCTATAACCTTGAACAAAGGCTACTAAATCAACTCTTTTACCATCTGTGTTTTTTTTACTTTCTAAAGGTTTACCAAATTCAGAAAGTATTTTTATTCTTGATGTTCCTGGGTTAAGAAGTGTCATATCTTTTTTACCAGACTGTTCATATGCTTTTTTAACAGAACAACCCGTTAATAAAAAGGAAGAGAGTATAAACACAGAACATATCCTTAAGTATTTTTTCATTTTGTATCCTTGTTTTTTATATAATTGCAGTATAAAAAAATATTATGTGGAAAAAAAGGGAAAGAATAATTTATGTATTTATTTCATAAGAAATTCAATATAATATCTGTCTCTTATACACATCTCCGAGCCCACGAGACCAGAGAGGATCT
>CAJXPH010000281.1 GCA_913057765.1 uncultured Campylobacteraceae bacterium | reverse complement strand
ACTATCCTCTTCGTCGGCAGCGTCAGATGTGTATAAGAGACAGGTATATAATAGATTATAAAACTCAAAAGTAAGTTTAAACGAACATTTAATATTTACAATAAAGTAAGTAAATATATATTAAAAAACTTGACAATCGTGTATGCTTAATTATATAATACAACCATAAAACTTGCAAAGGACAAATTATGAGTAAAATTTATGGTTATGCAAGAGTTTCAACTGGAGTTCAAACTACAGATAATCAAAGAAAAGAAATACTTGATTATGCACATACTAAAAAACTATCAGTTGAAAAGATTGTAGAAGTAGAAGCCTCTTCAAGAAAAGATAAAAAAACTAGACTTGTTGATGATACTCTAGTTGAACTAGAAAAAGATGATATTTTAATTGTTACTAAATTAGATAGATTAGGTAGATCTACTATTGAAGTATTACAAATAATAGAAGACATAAAAGATAAAGGAATTATTCTTCATATTATAAAAGATGGAATAATAGTAGCTAGAGATAACAATAATCCAATCAATCAAATGATGTTAACTTTACTAACTGGTTTTGCTCAAATGGAAAGGTCTTTTATAAGTGAAAGAACTAAATCAGCATTGGCACAAAGAAAAGCTATGGGAATAAAACTAGGAAGAAAAAAAGGTGTTCTTGGAAAATCAAAGTATGATCAACATAAAGAAAAGATACAAGAGTTATTATCTTATGGAGTACCTCTTCAAAAGATTGTAGATTATATTGGAATTGGTACTAGGCAATCTTTGAATGATTATCTTAAGAGTAGAAATATAAATAAATAATCTAAATTTTAGATCTGATAAATTAGTACCTGGGGTCATTCCCCATCCCACCTATGAGTGATATCCATATAGTTGATAATAACTTTTTAAATTTAATTAATAAAATAAGTATTTCCCATATTATTTAATCTCTTTAACCCCAATAATTAGATAATATTATAAAAAATTTTATAAATTATAGGAATACAATATATGTCAACTACAGCAAACGTAGGATTTGAAAAAGAACTTTTTAAGATGGCTGATAAGCTAAGAAACAACATGGACGCAGGTGAATACAAACACGTAGTACTAGGCCTAATCTTTTTGAAATACATCTCTGATAAATTTAATACAAGATATGAAAAACTTTTGAGTGAAGGTGATGGATTTGAGGAAGACAAAGACGAATACACAATGGACAATATCTTTTGGGTACCGCAAGACTCAAGATGGCAAGTATTAAGGGACAATGCAAAATCTCCTGAAATAGGAAAGATAGTAGATACAGCACTTTTACATATAGAAAAAGAGAATGCAACACTAAAAGGTGTCTTAGATAAAAGATACGCAAAACCAGATTTGGATAAAACAAAACTAGGTGAGCTAATAGACCTTATCTCTGATATTTCAGCAAAATATCATGATGAAAAAGACCTTATGGGTAGAGTATATGAGTACTTTTTAAATGAGTTTGCAGATATAACTGGTGGTGAGTTTTATACTCCAACATCAGTGGTAAAAACAATAGTTGAAATGATAGAACCATATAATGGAAGAGTATATGACCCTGCTTGTGGTTCGGGTGGTATGTTTATTCAATCAGGTAAATTTATAGAAGACCATAGTCAAACCATAGACAATATCTCAATCTATGGACAAGAAAGTAATCCTACAACTTGGCGACTGTGTAAAATGAACTTAGCAATACGTGGACTTGATGGAAACTTAGGTACTCATCATGCAGATACTTTTCACGATGACCAACACAAAAATTTAAATGCAGATTTTGCTATGGCAAATCCTCCTTTTAATATCAGTGATTGGGGTGGAGATAGACTAAAAGAAGATAGTAGGTGGAAATGGGGAATCCCACCAGTAGGAAATGCAAACTACGCATGGCTATCACATATCTTGACTCATTTAGGAAGTAGAGCAGGAATAGGTGGAGTTGTACTAGCAAACGGAAGTCTTAGCTCAAACACTTCAAATGAAGGAAATATAAGACGAGCTATGATAGAAGATGACAAAGTAGATGCTATCGTAGCACTTCCTGATAAGCTTTTTTACTCAACTGGTATTCCTGTATGTCTTTGGATATTAACTCAAAATAAAGGCCATGAAAAACATATAAATAGAAAAGGTGAAACACTTTTTATAGATGCTAGAAACTTAGGAACTATGGTAACTAGAAAACATAGAGAACTAAGCCCTGAAGAGATACAAAGTATCGCAGATACTTATCATGCCTATAGAAATATAGGTGGAGCTTATGAAGATATCAAAGGCTTCTGTAAAAAAGCAGACTTAAATGAGATAAAATCCCATGATTATGTACTAACTCCTGGCATATATGTAGGAATCCAAGATGAAGAGGATGATGGAATACCTTTTGAAGAGAAGATGACTACACTAGCTAATGAACTAAAAGAACAATTCAAGAAATCAAATATTTTAGAAACTCAAATTAAAGCTAATTTAGAATCTTTAGGTTTTAAGGTAGATGATGAGTAGTTTACCACAAGGATGGGAAGAAAAAGAATTATCAGAATTTATAAATTTTAATCCAAGAGAGAGTATAAAAAAAGGAACAATTACTAAAAGTATTCCGATGGCTTGTTTAACAGAATTTTGTAAAAGTATTACAGAATATGAAGAAAAAGAATTTAAGGGTGGTACAAAGTTTAGAAATGGAGATACTTTACTTGCAAGAATTACACCATGTCTTGAAAATGGTAAAACGGCATTTGTAGATTTTTTAGATGAAGATGAAATTGCTTTTGGTTCTACGGAATATATTGTACTAAGAGAAAAAGAAAAAGTGAGTAATAAAGATTTTATTTATTATCTTTCTATATCCCCTCAATTTAGAGAAATAGCGATTAAATCAATGACTGGCTCATCAGGAAGGCAAAGAGTTCAAAATGATGTTTTATTTAGAGAAAAATTCATATTACCAAACGATATAAATGAACAAAAAAGAATAGCTGATATTTTATCTGCCTTTGATGACAAAATAGAGCTAAACAATCAAATGAACCAAACTTTAGAATCTATGGCAACATCACTTTTCAAAGAGTGGTTTGAAAACTTCAACTTTCCAAATGATAAAGGCAAAGCCTACAAAGAAAACGATGGAGAGTTTAAATCAAGTGAATTGGGTGAAATTCCTGTTGATTGGAAAGTTAAATCTTTAGATGAAATAGCAGATTTTTTAAATGGTCTTGCCATGCAAAAATATAGACCAAAAGATGAAGATAATTATTATCACGTCTTGAAAATTAAAGAATTAAATAATGGAATTAGTGAAAATAGTGATAAATGTTGTATTTCAATTCCTGAAAAATATATTATAAAAAATGGAGATTTGATTTTTTCATGGTCGGGAACTTTAGAAGTTAAATTCTGGACTAAAGGTAAAGTTGGATTAAATCAACATTTATTTAAAGTAACATCTGTCTCTTATACACATCTGACGCTGCCGACGAAGAGGATAGTGTA
>CAJXPH010000280.1 GCA_913057765.1 uncultured Campylobacteraceae bacterium | reverse complement strand
ACGAGATCCTCTCTGGTCTCGTGGGCTCGGAGATGTGTATAAGAGACAGATAATAGATAATATAAGAAATAAGAGTTTTTAACTACTTTTATAAAGCAATAATCTATTTTTGCATCTTTACTTCTCAACTTACTATCTTTTGCATATGACACTTTTATATTTTCAATACCTAAGTAATTTTTTACAAAAACTTTTAAATCATCTATATTTAATTTTTCATCGATTTTTTTATAATAAAAAGGTTTATTACTTTTATATAAAACAAAGTAGTCATCAAAGATTAGTAATTTTTCATCCCCAGGATCGACTAAAAATACCTTGGGTAATAAGTTATCCTGCATTTCAAATACAAGGACTTGATAAGAGAGAATATATTCTATAAAAGAATAATAAATATATGTTTTAGAATTAAGTATCATATTTTTGGATTTTAGGGAAGTTAGAAGAAAGTTTTCTAGGTGTTTGCTAGATATAGATTCACTTACTTTTATTTCAAAAACTTCAATAATAATTCCTTTTTATAAATATAATAAGGTATATTATTATTTAAAGCTTTAAAAATAGTTTAATTTAATAAATTTTAGTATTATTTAATTAAAATGTTACGTCGTAACCTAATTCTTTAAGTCCTTGTTTATTTTTTGTCCAGCCTTTTTTAACTGATACAAATAATTCTAAGTAACATTTTCTGCCTGTAAGTTCTTCTATTTTAAGTCTGGCATCTTTTCCAATTCTTTTTATTGCAGTTGCACCTTTACCAATTATCATACCTTTTTGAGTACTTTTTTGAACAATAATTGTGGCTTTTATAACATCTAAATCATTTTTTTCTTCAACTTTATTTATTAAAACATCTGTTTCATATGGAATCTCATCTGAAATATTATCAAAAATCGATTCTCTAATAAATTCTTTAAAAATATCTCTCATATGTTCAGTAGTTAAAATTTCTGTGTCATATAAAGGAGGATGAACAGGAAGATGTTGAACTACTACATCTAGAATATCTGATTGTTTTGTTTGTTTTAGAATTGATACGGGGATAATTCCTTCATATTTATCAGAATAATCTTCATACTCTTTAATTTTAGCTAATACTTCATTATTTGATACATTATCTATTTTCGTAAGAAGTAAAATGTGTTTTGTATTTTTTGTATTTTTTTCTAAGAAACTTTCATAATGAGTTATTTTATCGGTAACTGGTGCTAAAAATAGAATTAAATCACAATCACCAATTGCTTTTAATGCTTCTTCTAACATAAATTGATTAAGTAATTTTTCTGTTTCGTGTAATCCTGGAGTATCTACAAATACTATTTGGTCATCTTTATTCATTACAATAATATTTGATCTCTTTCTTGTAGCATTTGCTTTATGTGAAACCATCGCAATCTTTTCACCAACTAACCAATTTAAAAGAGAACTTTTTCCTGCATTAGGACGTCCTACAACTGAAACATAACCACACTTACTACTCATTTTATTCCTTAAATTCTATATAAGAGCGCATTATATCACAATGTAACTACTTATCTTCTTCTATAACTTAAGGCTTCCATTAAGTCTTTTTTCTCTATATTAATCTTCCCTTGTAAATCGGCAATTGTTCTTGAAACCTTAAGTATTTTATTTATACTTCTAAAAGATAAATCAAAATTCTGAGAAGCTTTTTCAAGTATTTCTTTAGACTCTTCATTTAAAATACAATATTTAAAGATGTCCTCATCACATAGCTTTCCATTAAGTTCTTTTTGCCCTCTTAACATTTGCATTTTAAAAGCATTTATTACTTGCTCATGCATCCATTCGGATGAATAAGTTACTTTGTCATTTAAGTTTGTTTCATTCATTACAATATATAAGTCAATCCTATCTAAAAATGGTTCTGACAAGCGATTCTTATATCTTTTAACTTCTAATTCATTACATCGACAAGAACTTTTTAATGATAATAAATTTCCACAAGGACAAGGATTCATTGCACTTACAAATAAAAATTTCGTATTATACAAAACTTTTTTATTTACTCTACTCACTAATAATTTATAATCTTCTAAAGGTTCTCGTAATGCTTCAAGTATAGATTGACTAAAATGTGGTAATTCATCAAAAAATAAAATTCCATTATTAGCTAATGCTATTTCACCTAATGCAGTCCCACCAATGATCGATGCTTTCGTGCTTGTATTATGTGGACTTCTAAATACTCTTAAAGGCTTAAAATCGGGTTCTTTTAGGTCTAGTGCCTGAAGTCTTGCAATATCCAGTATTTCATCTAAACTCATTGGACTCATAATATATGGTAATCTTTTAGATATCATTGTTTTCCCACACCCAGGACTGCCTTCAAATAAAATATTATGATTTCCAGCTGCACTAATCAAAGCAGCTTTCTTTGCATTTTCTTGTCCTTTTATATCTTTAAAATCTAAAATATATTCATTTAAAAAGTAGAACTCTTTTCCATTGATATTTATTTTTTCATATTTTAATTCATCTTTTTTATATAGAAACCTACTCTTATCTTCTGATTTAAAAAATTCAATTGCTTCTATTAGATTCTTTACACAATAAATTTTAATATTAGGAATTTTTGATACCTTTTTAGCACTAACTTCGCATACTAAAATATTTTTCAATAAACCTTGTTTTGCTAAAGACAAAATTATTGGAAAGATATAACTACTATCTTTAATTTCGCCATTTAACGAAAGTTCTCCAAAAATATGAAAATCTTTAAAATGGATATTTTTTTCTTCATATAGTGATATTAATAGCGCTATAGGTAAATCAAAGTGTGTACCACTTTTTTTGATTTCACTGGGACTTAAATTAACAGTTATTTTCTTAGGAGGGAATTTATACTCATTTGTAAGCAATGCAGACTTTACTCTATCTTTTGATTCAGTTATTGCAGAACTCACAAGTCCTACAATTGTAAAACTTGGAAGTCCTTTTGTAAATGTTGATTCTACATTTACTTCTTTAGCATCTATTTCATTTATAGTTGCGGATTTAATGATTTTCATAGGCTCTTCTTTAAATAATTTTTGATATTATATATTATTTAAAGTTAAATAATTATAATAAAAAATATTATCTAGAGTCTATTTAAAATAATTTATAGCATTAAGTCTCAATTGTTGGGGTGTACGTACACCATGCTCAGTAGCAATTACTTTACTATTTTGTAAATATACTAAAACTGGAACACCTGTTACTTTAAATCTTTTTGCTAATGATGGTTCTTTATCTACATCAACTTTATAAATAGTGACATCTTCTTTTTGGCTTGCATCAAATTTTGTTAAACTTTTACCTAAAGTCTTACAAGCGTATCACCATGTTGCATAAAAATCTACAATGACATTTTTATTTTTTACTTTTTCATCAAAGTTATCTACTGTTAAATTTTCAAAAGCAAATAATGAACTTAAACTAAAAAGTAAAGCAATAAACAGTTTTTTCATGTTTTTATCCTTTTTAATCTGTCTCTTATACACATCTCCGAGCCCACGAGACCAGAGAGGATCT
>CAJXPH010000279.1 GCA_913057765.1 uncultured Campylobacteraceae bacterium | reverse complement strand
ACAATATATAGATAAAATTATATCATTTAATATATAATGTTATTATATAGACCAATAATTTTTATACTTCAATTACTTAAAAAACACGTATACCTTAACTTTTATAAATATTTTTAAACAGTAACTTTGATATAATCACATTTTAATATAAGGAAATGAAAAATAAATGAAATTTAAAATAGATGCAACTTCAACACATAAAGCAAGAGCTTGTACTATACAAACTGCTCATAGCACGATAGAAACTCCAGTTTTTATGCCAGTGGGGACACAAGGTACTGTAAAAACACTTGATGCCAATGATATGCTAAGTATGGGTGCAAAAATAATTCTAGGAAACACTTACCACTTATATTTAAGACCAGGAAGTAAACTTATCAAAAAATTTGGTGGGCTCCATGGTTTTTCAAAATTCCCAAATTCTTTTTTAACTGATTCGGGTGGTTTTCAAGCATTTTCATTAAGTAATAATTCAAAACCAGATGAAAATGGAATTATGTTTAAATCTCATCTCGATGGGAGCAAACATTACTTTACACCTGAAAGTGTTCTTGATACACAATATGAATTAGGTTCAGATATTATGATGATATTAGATGACTTAGTTGCTCTACCTAATACACAAGAACGAATTCAAACATCTATTGAAAGAACAACTGATTGGGCAAAAAAAGCAATTACTTATCATATGTCTCAAAAAGAAAAAGGAATTGGGACAGAACAAAATATTTTTGCAATTATCCAAGGTGGAACAGATAAAAATTATAGAAAAATGAGTGCAGAACAACTTTGTTCTTTAACTGATTTTGATGGATATGCAATTGGAGGACTAAGTGTCGGAGAACCAAATGCTGATATGTACGAAACAGTGGAATGGACAACTGATTTTATGCCAAAAGATAAACCAAGATATCTTATGGGAGTAGGAACTCCAGAAGATTTGATTGAAAATATCGAACGTGGAGTAGATATGTTTGATTGTGTAATGCCTACAAGAAATGCACGAAATGGAACTTTATTTACCTCTTTTGGAAGATTAAATATAAGAGGAGCTAAATTTAAAGAGGATGAAAAACCAATCGACGAAGAATGTGATTGCTATGCTTGTCAGAATTTTTCTAGAGCATACTTGAATCATCTATATAGAGCTGGGGAAATGACTTATTTTAGATTAGGTTCTATACATAATGTTCACTACTATTTAAATTTAATGAAACTTGCACGTGCAGCAATATTAGAAGATAATTGGATTGACTTTAAAAAAGAATTCTATGAAAAAAGAAAATAATTTGTTAAAAATATTCATATTCATTTTTTGTTTTAATTTACTCAATGCAAGTGAATGCAGTCCATATTTTAATCCTGATAAATTTTATGAAACATCTGAATCACTGACTGAATTATTAGATGAAAACTTTCCAAAGGGAATTTTTACTAAAACTAAATTTGATAATGAGATATTAAAAAATGATGAGATATTAAAAAAAGACACTTTTATAGAAGTAGGTGAATTTATCTATCCAATAAAATCAGGATTTTGGAAATATAAAAAAATTAATAATGAAATTAATGAAGTAAATTTAGCACGTGCAGAAATATATAAATTTGCAGATATTGATATAGCAAATACTATTAATGATGATTTTGACAATTATTGGAACGAATATATTGAAAATGCATATGAAATGCAGTTAACCCCAGAGCAAACTCTTTTTAGATATAATGACGCCTATTTTACAATGGCAGTATTTATTTATGGTGTTAAAGGGGACTCAACTCCTCTAAAAGGAACTGTTGTAAATCTTTGGTTAAAAGATTATACAAAACAAGTAAATACTTACATAAAATGTATGAAGGAAAAAAATGACAGTTGATGATAAACTAATTGATAAGTTAGCAAAGCTTTCTTCTTTAGAAATTGAAGATTCGAAAAAAGAGAACTTAAAATCTGAACTTGCTGATATTATTAACTTTGTTGAGAATTTAAATGAGATTGATGTATCTAATATTGAAGCAACTTTTAGTACTATTGAAGGGGGAACACCTTTAAGAGAAGATGTAGCTAAACAAGATTTAGAATTATCAAATCATATTTTAAAACACGCTCCAAAAAGTGAAGATGGGTACTTTGTTGTACCAAAAATTATAGAATAGGAATACAAATGTTTAAGGTTTATGGAATAAAAACCTGAGACTCTGTTAGAAAAGCCTTAAGGTTTTTTAAGGATAACAATATAGAAGCTGACTTTTTTGATTTAAAAAAAGAGATTCCAGCTTCAACTTCTATCAAGTCTTGGATTGAAAAAGCGGGTATTGATGTAATATTTAATTCTCGTGGTACAAAATATAGAACGTTAAAACTAAAAGAACTAGATTTAGATGACAATGGTAAATTTGAATGGATAGAAAAAGAACCTATGCTTTTAAAAAGACCTATTGTTGAATATGATGATAAAGTTCTAGTTGGTTTTAAAGAAGAGATTTATAAAGAGACTTTTTTATAAGTCTCTTTTATCTCTATTCTTACTTCTTAATATCTAGGATAGGCTTTTCATTTATATTAAATATTTCTATTTTATACTCATTATCTTTACTAGAAGCCATGATATAAGCTTCTAAATTTTTTGGATTTTTTATCATCCAACTATCTTCTCTATCAATAACAACATCATTAAAACCCAATGAATTATATTGCTTTAATAATTCTTCTTTTATCTTATTAAAATCAATGTTATATCTATTATCAATACTCATAACATAACTATTCCCTTTTTCTTGGAAATCTATTTCTTTTAACTCCAAGTCCTTTACTTCATTCTTTACTATTTGTTTAGACATAATATATTCATATGTTGTAGATAAAAAACCAATTGTAAAAACTGTTATAAAAATGTTTAAAAGAGATAATAAAATACTTAGTTTTTGAGAAATTACTCCCATTAAAAACCCAATAGCTAAACCATAAACTAAAGCAACAACTAAACCTAAGATAGCAGGAATAAGAAGTACACATACAAATATTAACAACTTATAATCTTTTGAAATTTCAAATGCATCAGAAAAATCTATTGGATTATCTATTGAAACTGCGGGGAAGACTAAAGATACTCTTGAAAAAATCATTCCTAAGAATGCTAAAATTGCAACTATAGTTACTATATTATAATAAACAACAAATTCTTGCCCTAAAAACCCTTGAACTGCTTTTCCCAAAAACCCTGTAATAAAAAACAATATCACACCAACTAATCCAAGAAGTAATCCAAGACCAATTGCTTTTAAACTAAAAGTCACCTCTCTACCAGTAAATTTATAAATTCCCCATTTTGGAGTTGCATCTTCATCTAATAATAAAATTCTATGAATTGTAATAGACATTATAATAGTTACTATTAGGGATAAACCAATTAGTATATAATAATTTGCACTACCAATAGACTCTTTTACATTTGTAGTTGTAAAATACTCAATGATTGTCAAAATAACAAAAGGTATAAATCTGTCTCTTATACACATCTCCGAGCCCACGAGACCAGAGAGGATCTCG
>CAJXPH010000278.1 GCA_913057765.1 uncultured Campylobacteraceae bacterium | reverse complement strand
CGAGATCCTCTCTGGTCTCGTGGGCTCGGAGATGTGTATAAGAGACAGGTCATATATAACCCTATTCCCGTTCCTTGAGTTTTATGTTTTGTTGTAAAATATGGTTCAAATATATTAGCAATGATATTCTTATCAATTCCACCTGCATTGTCCTTAATACAAATATTTACATAATTATCTTCTTTTTCAATATTTATAAATATATATTTGTCCGAAGTATATTTTTCCATTGCATCTTTGGCATTTGTAAAAATATTAACAAGAGCTTGTGCAAGTTCATTTTCATATGTTTCTAAATATTCATTATCAACTCGTTCAAAGATAACTTTAATTTCATTACTTTTAAATATAGCCTCCAAAAGTAATAAGTTTTTTTTCACAACATCTAATATATAAAAAGAATGAACTTCTTTATCTGGCTCAAAAAAGTTTCTAAAATCTTCTATTGTTTGAGATAAATGTTGTGCTGTGATATTAATTTTTTTAAGATCATTTATCTCATCATCATTGTTAGAAACACCTAATTCTTTTTGAATCTGTATACTTGTAGAAATACTACTAATGACGCTTAAGGGTTGTCTCCATTGATGAGCAATATTCTCTAACATTTCGCCCATTGATGCCATTTTTGATTGTTGGAAAAGTATTTTGTCTTTGTCTTTCGTTTCGGTTATATCTACTACTGCTGAAATTCTGACATTTCTAGAATTAATAATTGCCGATGTTCCTTTTGCTAGAATACTAAATACTTCACCATTCTTTTTAATTGCTTGTACTTCATAAGGAGAAGAATCTCCAAGTTCATATTTTTCTAGAATTATTTCTAAAGAATCCTTCGTAACTAAGTCTTTTATATGTGCACCTACTATTTCATCTTTTTGGGAAAAACCAAATAGTTTAACTGCAACATCATTTGCATCAATACAAACTCTACTTTCAAAAACAAAAATTGCTTCAATAACGGAATCTAAAAGAACTTCAATATTTTTTATTGAATTTTGCAACTTCTCTTTTGTTACCTGAAGTTCCTTTCTTTGTCTCTCCAGCTTTTTATTATATTTTACAATCTGTCTATGTCTATAAACCCCAAATATTGAAACTAATAGAATTAGACCTAATATTTGATAAAATAATTTATAATCAAAGCCTACTGTTTCAAGTTTTACAGAAATATATTTATTTAAAACCTCTTGTTTTTTTAGTTCCGATATAGATTGTATCGCTTTCTCAATAAGACTAAGAAGAACTTCATCATCATTTCTAACTCCAATTCCTAATCTAAGGTTTTCATCAAATTTCCCCGCAATTTTAAGTTCCCCTGTATATTTGCGTTGTAATAAATAAGCAACAGAAGGTAAGGCATCTAGTAAACCAAAAATTTCTCCTCTTGCTACCATTTTCATTCCAGCATCTACACTAGGAACATTAACAATCATATTATTTGGATATCTTGTTTTTAGAATTTCACCAATAGCATAACCACTTACAATTCCAATTTTCTCTTTTGTTATTAAAGATTCTGGGTTGTTGATAAAAAGCTTATCTATTTTTGTAGCAAGTACTAAAGGAAAAGACAAATAAGGTGCAGTAAAATTCATATATTTTAATCTTGATTCAGTTGGCATTGCCAGTGAAAAAATATCACATTTCCTTTTCTTTGCAAATTCAATAGATTCAGTCCAGCTTTTTGTAGGAATGAGTTTTATAGAAATTCCAATTCTTTCTGAAATAATAGGTATATAATCAGATGTCATTCCAATATGTTTTCCATCATTTTGAATTTTTTCATATGGCATCCAATCGGGGTCAATACACATAGTAATCTGTTCTTTACTATTTATATATAATTTCTCTTGTAGAGTAAAATTAAGTTTGTAATCTTTATATTCAAATATTAAGTCATCCATATTAAATGTTTTTGAAAGAATTCCATCTTTAACAAAATCATTTACATTTTTTTGAAGTAAGTCTTTATTTATTTCGCCAATTTTATATATATTGGGCATTATAAGTTTTTCAGTTTGATTTGCTTCGAAAAGTAAAGCTTCTTTTGTTTTTTCTTTTGAATATTTTTTATAAATTAAATCAACTATCTCTTCTTTATTTTCTAAAGCATATAGCCAACCTTTGTTAGATGCTTCAATAAAGTTTTTTACTTTTATAGGATTTTTAATAGTATATTCTTTAGTTGTAAATACATTTAACCCTGAGCCATGAATTCCGTAAGATAAGGGGTCAATAATAGTATAAGGTTTATTTGATTTTCGGACATGATATAATTCATTTGAAACATAAGCACTAATTACATCAACCTTGCCACTAATAAAATCAGCAGCATTAAAAGTATGTTGTTTAAAAGTAAAATCATTATTTTTAATATTGAATTTCTTAAGAAGTGTACTTAAAGTTGAAGATTTAATTTGCTCTTTATCTGCCATAATAATTTTATTTTTTAAATCATCTGGTGTTAAAATATCTTGTTTTGCAATAAAAATCAATGCAGATCTTTTAAAATAATTTGCGATAAGTTTTACTGGTTTATTTTCATCTTTTAAATGTAATAAAGATAAATCATATAACCCAAATGTTGCATTATTAGACTTTATTTCATCTAAAACATTTAAGCCCAAAGTAAACTCATTTATATCTACATCTAACCCAACATCTTTATAATATCCTTTTTCCTTAGCAGCAATAAATCCTGCAAATTCAAACTGATATTTCCAGTTTAATTGTAATGAGATTTTCTCAAAATCTTTTGAAGAAGAGAAGGAATAAGTTAAAAGGACTAAACTTAATAAAAATATTCTAATCATGGTAAACATTTTAACTAAGTTAATATAAAAACATTTAAATTATTAAAACTTATACTTCCTCTTATATCTTTCAATCATAGTGTCGTTACCTAAAAGCCCACCTTGATGGATATATAGTATATTTTCATTTAATAAATAATCAGAAGAATATAAAGAAATGAAAGCTAAAGGATCATAAAGCAAATCAAATTCAATTTTTGTTTCATCTTTAATTTCATCCCATATTTGATAAAATTCTTTATACAACTTTCCAAAATGATATTTTTTTGTAGTTTCTAAAATTGTAGGATGAAATTTTTCATCTTTTTCTAAATGAAAAAATTGTTTTTTCAAATATTCACTTCCTCCAACACATGACACTGTTAATACTTCAAAAGGAAGGTTCTTTTGTAAAAAAAGAGCTGTTGTTCCTGTACCACTAGGTAAGACAATTTTAAAATTTTCCATCCCATTATTTAAAGCCCAAGTTTTTATCTCATCTGCTAGAATTTTTATTCCAAATTCTGCTTCTTTTATTCGGCCACCCTCTTCAATAAAAAGTGTTTCATTATCAGTCAAGTTTTTTTCTATATATTCATTAATATTTTCTTCATCTTTTTCAATTATATTTGCACCATTTTTTAATGACTCTTTATAATTACCTTGAGGGTTCTGCTTTAAAAAAGAACTAATATGATTTACATAAAAGTCTAAATGCAAATCTTTTAATTTAGCTAAAACCTGTCTCTTATACACATCTGACGCTGCCGACGAAGAGGATAGTGTAG
>CAJXPH010000277.1 GCA_913057765.1 uncultured Campylobacteraceae bacterium | reverse complement strand
TCCTCTTCGTCGGCAGCGTCAGATGTGTATAAGAGACAGAAATTATAATAATAAATCAGAAGTAAAATATTTTATAAATGATTTAGTCAAACATCATGGGTTTAGTAAAAAATATTTAAATAAACTTTTTTCAAATGTTAAAGTTCAAGAAAGTTCTTTAAAATATTATGTAAAACCTTTGACTAAAGATTTTGAGGTTAAGAAAAAATATTATGGTAGTTGGGATAGATATGAAAAGAAGCTACTAACAGACAGCCGAATCAAACTTGGCGTAGATTTTATGAAAAAAAATAAGAAAAGTCTTGAAAAAGCTTATAGAATTTTCGGGGTTCAACCAGAATATGTAACAGCAATTATTGGAATAGAAAGTTATTATGGAAAGAATACCGGAAGATATCCAGTTTTCGATGCACTTACTACTTTAGCTTTTGAAAAAAACAGAAGAAATAAATTCTTTAAAAGTGAATTAAAAGCATTTTTAAAACTTACAAAAAGTAATAGGCAAAATCCTAAAACTATCAATGGTTCATTTGCTGGAGCAATTGGCTTAGCGCAATTTATGCCAAGTAATTTTAAAAAGCTAGCTGTTGATTTGAACATGGATAAGAAAGTTGACTTGAATACTGAAGTCGATGCTATTGGAAGTATTGCAAACTATTTTAAAAAATCAGGATGGAATAGAAAAGAACCTGTTGCTGTTAGGGTTTCATATAAAGGTAAAAGATTTACAAGATTAAAAACGGGATTTAAATATAAATATAAACGTTCAAGATTAACTGGAATAAAACCAAAAGAGGGTAGATTTTATTATAATAGAAAAGTACATCTAATTAAACTTGATAAATATAGACATGATGAACTTTGGTATGGAACACGAAATTTTTACGTTATCACAAGATATAATAGAAGTAATTACTATGCAATGGTTGTACATAAGCTTGCTCAAGAGATAAAAAAAGAGTATAAGAAAAATAGAGGTAAATCCACATAGTCTCCACAAGATTTAGATATAATCACAAAATTTTTTATTAGGATTGTTATGAATAATAAAACAATGAATTCAACATTGGTTTTTTTTAGTTTTTTAGTTGCCGCTATTGCAACATTAGGCTCTTTATTTTTTAGTGAAATTATGGAATTTGTTCCTTGTTCAATGTGTTGGTATCAAAGAATCTTTATGTATCCATTAGTTTTAATTTTTTTAATTAATCTACTTTATCCTGATGATAAACTATTTAAATACTCTTTTCCAATTGTGATTGTGGGACTTTTCTTTGCAATCTATCATAATTTATTAATGTGGGGAATAATTCCAGAAAGTGTAGTTCCTTGTAAACAAGGGGTTCCTTGTTCAACTGAATATTTCGAGTATCTTGGATTTATAAATATTCCATTTTTATCATTACTTTCTTATTCATTAATTTTTATTTTCTTAGTAATAGGTTTAAAAAAGGATAACAATGAAAAATAAAAAAATAGTTTTTGTTTCTCTAGCTATATTAGCATTAGTATTTATTGGTGCAATTATAGGATTTAAAAAAAGTGAATCAAATAAAGTAGAATTATTAGCTAGTACTAGTTCAAAAGGTGCGCCTTTTGTTAGAGAACATTCTGTTAGATTAGGTGACAATAAAAAGAATATTATTATTACAGAATTTACAGATCCCGAGTGTCCTGCTTGTAGAGCTTTCCATCCTGCTGTTTATAATATTTACAAAGAGTATTATGAAGATGTGCATTTAGTTATCAGATATTTAGCTAATCATAAAAATTCTAAGTATGTAATAAAAATAATGGAAGCATCTAGAAATCAGAATAAATATAAAGAAGTTTCTGATTTAGTATATAAATATCAACCAGCATGGGCAGAAAAGAATAATCCAAAACCTAAACTACTTTGGACTTTTTTACCAACTATTGAAGGTCTTGATGTAGAGAAGTTAAAACAAGATGTTGATACAATTGATATTGATGATCTTTTATCATTAGATAGAAAAGATGCAAATACTCTTGGTGTAAGAGGAACTCCTAGTTTCTTTGTAAATGGGAAAAAACTTGAAAATCTAATCTATCAAGAGTTTTTAGATTTAGTTGAATCAGAAATATATAAGTAAGGGAAGATGATGAAGAAAATATTTTTAATTTTTAGTTCTGTAATTGCACTATTGTTATTTAATGGATGTAATTCAGATGAAGAAGCGACAACAATTATTGAAGATAATGGTAGTTTTGGGGAATTAAAGGCAGCTAGTAATAAAAATTATGTATTTAAAACAACAGATGGTAAAACAATTGAGTTTAAAGTTGAGAATGATATTTTAACATCTAAAGAATTAAATGGTAAATATGTGATGTTAAACTTTTGGGCAACATGGTGTGCCCCTTGTATTAGAGAAATGCCAATTTTAACTTCACTTCAAGAAAAACATTCTGATAAGTTTCAAATTATTGGTATTCTAATAGAAAAAAATAAAGATGCAAAAGAACTTGCCGATTTTATGACAAAGTATAAAATGAATTTCCCTGTAACAATTGGAGATGAAAATTATAGAATAGCAAAAAACTTTGATGATGTTAATATGTTCCCTGAATCTTTTCTTTATGCTCCAGATGGAAAGTTTCTTAAAAAATATGTTGGTGAAGTTAACTCTGATGATTTAGAGACTCTAATCAATAAGTAAAATGCGTTAAAAGGTCACATCATACTTTATGGTACAAATTAGTTTTATAAATAAATTACTTTAAAACTACACATAAGGTATGATGTCTTCTATGAAATATATTTTAATCACAATACTAATTCCACTCTTTCTTTTTGCTTCTAGTTCTAGTGGGGATGTAGATAAAGGGCATACATACTTTAGATATATAATCAATCCAATGATTAAGATTAAAGGTGATAAGTTTACAATTTTACATACTAAAGAAGAATGGAAAAAACTTTTTTCAAATGATGCTCAAGAATTTAAAATTAAATATAGTTATTTAAGTGATGATTTTAAAACTTTTTTATTAAGTCCAAAATTTGAAAATATTGCATCAGATATAAGAGCTTTTTTAATTTATTATGCAAAAGATTCTGACATTAAAGCACAATGTGGAGATTAAATTAAAAGTTTTTTCTTTTATTTAAACCTTTCTAAAAACGATTTGTTTTTTGTCTTAACATCTTCCTTTTCTTCATCAACATTTTTCATAGTATCTCTTAAATCTAAAATAATTTCTTTTTGTTTAATAATTTCTTCATTAACTTTTAGCAGTTGTTTTTTCTTAGCGTCATTGTCTTTTTTAATAGTAGAGAGTTCATTTTTCTTTATGTCTAATTGTTTTATTGCATCTTTATATTTTGTAGTTATATCATTTAGATTTGTTTTATAATTTTCTAATACATCATACTTTTTTTCTTTTTTACTAAAGAATTCTTGTTCATAATGCTTTATTTCATAATTTGCTTTTTGTAAACGTTTTTCTAAATCTTTTATTTTAATCTGACTTATATTTTCAGATTTGTTTTTTAAAGATAATTCATTTTTTAAATTCTGAACTTCTTTTAAGAGATTAAGATTAGATTTTTTGAACTCTTGGATATTTATCC
>CAJXPH010000276.1 GCA_913057765.1 uncultured Campylobacteraceae bacterium | reverse complement strand
GATCTACACTATCCTCTTCGTCGGCAGCGTCAGATGTGTATAAGAGACAGTAAATTAAGTTTTAAGATGAAGATTAAAAAACTAGTTGAATCTATAGGGGGAGCTGTTTTAGTTATGTTTTTCTCTAGACTTTTAAGTAGAAAGAAAAATATAAGTAACACTTTTGAGAGAACTTATTGGAAGTATTTTAGTAGAAATATTTATATCAAAAATTTAAAAAAGTATTATGATTCATTGTGTTCTCCTTTTGATGACACTTGTAATTATATTTACTATACACTACATCTTGAACCAGAAGCTAGTATTCAGGTAAATACTATATTTTACAATCAGTTAGCCATTATTAAAACAATTAGTCAAAACTTGCCAGAGGGTTGGGTTCTTTATGTAAAAGAACATCCTCATCAATATAATCTAAACAATAGTACAATGTCTTATTTTATTCCAACGGTTGATAAATTTAGAACTAAAAGATTTTATAATGAGATAGTAAGAATGGAAAACACGAAATTAATAAAATCTGAAATACCAAGTATTAAAGTATTGGAAAATTCGCAAGCAAGTGCAACATTAAATGGTACTATTATTTTAGAATCCATTGTTAAAAATAAGCCTGTTCTTGCTTTTTCTCAAAAAACTTCATTATTTACAAAAGTTAATGGTGTATTTGATATTGCAAATAATGAAGAATGCAAAAAAGCACTTGAAGAAATTAGTAAGGGATTTATCCCTCCCTACAATAATTTAGATGAAGTATTAACTGACTACCATTATGAAATGGATGATAAATCAAAATTTGATTTCAGAGAATTAATTGAAAAACTCTTTATAAATAAGGATTCTAATTGTTAGGAATATTTAAAAAATTATTTGATGATTTAAATGAAAATACTATGTCCTATTGTATTTATAAAAGTCTTAATCATTTAGATGAAGATTTAGATGGGCAAAGAGGTGATATTGATATCTTATTAAATGAAAAAGATATCAAAGAATTTGATATGATTGCTTTAAAAAATAATTTTTTTAAAGTAGAAAAAAAAGGTAAACCATATTATTATATGGGTATTGATTCTAAAACTCATAAATTTGTTATGCTTGATGTTAATACGCAAATACAATTTGGTCCTAAACCCAATAAACCTTATAGCTTTTTCGTAGATGTAGATAAACTTTTATTCAGAATTGAAAATGAAAATGTAAAAGTATTGGATTTTGTGGATTACATTCCTCTAATGTTTATAATGAGAGTTGTTTCTTTAAGTGAAAAAAAAGAAGATTTACAAGAATTACAAGAACTAATCAAAACAATACAATTTGATAAAGGGTATGTGTCAAATTTACTTGAAGAGAAGATAGGATTAAAATTTGATGACGTTAAAAATGATATTTTAAATTCACAAAATTGGAAAGTCTTAAAAGCAAAATATATAAAACAAGTTATTGAAAAAATAGATATTAATACTTTCCTAGAATTAAAACAAAAATTTAAATTTATATTTGGTAAATTTATAGGATTACAGAAAAAGTTAAAAGTACCATCATATACAATAAGAAAAAAAGGTTATCTTGTTGCTTTTGTAGGTGTAGATGGAGCGGGGAAAAGTAGTACTGTTGATTATGTAAGAAATTTAGAATTTTTTAAATTCACTGGAGTTAAAAGAATATATTTTGGTAGTAATGAGTATTGGATACCAGGATTATTATATCTTTTAAAAAAAGAGTTTAAGAATAGATATATTCGTTTAATCTTATCAACATTTACGTCTATAGATAGGCAATTAAGGACAGTAAAAGCACTATATTACATCTATCTAGGGAATATAGTACTTGCAGATAGATATATCTATGATGACGAAATTGGAAGAGAACAAAGAAAAACAGAATTTGAAAAGAAATCATTATTAAAAAAAATATATCATAAAATTTTTGGTGTAAGAATGTTAAGAAAACCAGATTTAACAATTTTCTTGGATGTGAGTCCTGAAGTAGCATATAGTAGAAAACAAGATTATTCATATGATACGATGATTAAAGTAAATAAGGCATATAAAGATTATATGTATAAAGTCAAAGATGTAATAATTATTAATGCTGATGAAAAACAAGATAAAGTATATAAAGAAACAGTAAATTCAATAATCAGTTTAGATAGGAAGAAATGATAAGTTTAAAAACAAAAATTAAATTTTTTTTATATAGTTTAAAAAATCCACTATTATTATTATTAGCAATAAAATGCTTAACAAGAAAAAATATCTATGTAGAAAAAGCTAGAGTATCGAAAAAATTGTACTATTTATTAAAAAAATTATATGGATATCAAAGTTTCTCAGTCTCAACTACAGGTGCTTTAATATTATATTATGAAAAATATGTTGTTAAAATTCCCTTAGGAAAAGTTTCATCAGAGTCTTTGTTTGAAAATTTAAAAAATTATTTAGCATTGAAAAAAAGTTCAATTCAAGAATTTGTAAATTATGAGTTAAGTAAAGAAGATGAGTATTATATTATGGAGAGACTCAAACCTGCGAATATTAGTAATATAGAAGTTGAAACTATTATTTTAGAACTATCGAATAATACAAATGAAGTTAAATTAAAAGATATTCAAGAAAAGGTTTTCCCTAATATTTCTAGGCTTGAAAGAATTATAAAAACTAAGATATTTCTATCTCCTGATATTAAAATAAAATCTTGTTATATGCATGGTGATTTAACCAAAGATAATATCATGAAAAACCAAAATGGAGATATTATTTTGATTGATTTAGATAGATTTACTTTTAATGGAATAAAAGGATTAGATTATTTACATTACAAGGTTGATAAAAATTCTAAATTACAAGGGATAGATTTTTTTGATTTTTTGAAAAATAATAATAATGAAGATAAAAACTTTTTATATTTATATTTATTATATAGAATTTGTAATGAGTACAATGATGGAATCCTTCTTAATAGTATGTATTATTCTAAAATGAAAAAGTGCCTTGAAATACTTAACCCAAAAATGTGATTTTTTTCTTTAAATCCTCTTTATATTTATTCTGTAAATCTTTACTTAAAATGTCATGTATTATTAGATGAATAATGGAATATATTATAACCCATTTTTAAACTAAGCCTAGATACAATAAGGATAGTGTTTATAATAGGAAAAACTGCTAATGCATATATTAATTATACCTTCATCCCTTTTTGTTACTGAAACAGAGCCTCATAATTCTATATTCCAATTACACCAAGCAAAAGCTTTAAAGAGTTCGGGAAATATTGTAGGCGTTTTATCTGTTGGATATATCACATTAAGACATTTATTTAATAAATATAAATATAAACAAATAGAAAAAAGAGATGGAATAAATATAAATCGAAAATATGATTTCCTATTTTTCCCTCATAGATATATTCCTTTTTTCTTATTAAAATTTATGTATGAACAAAAAGGTATAAAATATTATAAAAGATATATTGAAAAAAATGGAGTGCCTGATGTGATTCATGCACATAACTTTTTTTATGCTGGAATTATAGCTCAAGCTATAAAAAAGAGATATGGTATTAAATATATTATTACAGCTGTCTCTTATACACATCTCCGAGCCCACGAGACCAGAG
>CAJXPH010000275.1 GCA_913057765.1 uncultured Campylobacteraceae bacterium | reverse complement strand
TCCTCTCTGGTCTCGTGGGCTCGGAGATGTGTATAAGAGACAGGTTTTATATATAGATTACAATTGTAGAAATTATAATGATAATAAATAGCAAAATAGTCGGGTAGTTCTTTTATTCTGTAGTTAATTAAAATTAATTTGGTTTTATATACCCATTTTCAATAATAATTTTACCCTCAAGTTCTAATTCATAAATTTTATCTTGATATTTTTTTAATGCATCTTCATACAAAGGAAAAGTATTTATATAGATATCTAAATCATTAATATCTTTTTTTATAACTCCAAATGAATTTAAAAACTTTTCTAAATCATATATAGGTTCAACTAATCCTTGTTCTATTAATTTTTGCGTGCCCATACTTTCGTTGAGTCTGTGAGGAATTGTATAAACCTTCTTGCCCATTTCAAGCGCATAGTTAATTGAGGTTAATGTTCCACTTTTTTCATCAGCTTGTGTAACAATAAGTATTTCTCCTAGTGCTACTACAAGTTCATTTCTATGTACAAAAGTGTAGTTTCTTGCTTTTTCATTATCCTTGTAACTACTTAATACTAAACCGTCATCTTCAATTGAACTTATTAGTTTTGAGTTAATAACAGGATATTTTATATTAAGTCCATTTGCAACAACAGCAATAGTATTTAGACTTCCTGCTGCATTATGTGATATTGCATCTACACCAATTGCTGCGCCACTCACAATAATAATTCCTCTTTTTGATAGTTCATTTGCAAGTTTATATGTAATTTGTTTTGTATATGAGTTTGGTTTTCTTGTTCCAACTATTGAAATTTTTCTTTTTTTCAGAAGAGAAAGATTACCTATATAGAAAATCTCATTTGGATATTTTTTCATAGGGCTTAAATCTTTTATATAAAAGTTAACTTGATTTGACATTATTATCCTATATAATTTTTATTATTATAAATAAAAATATCTTAATATATAATAAAATATATTATTTATTAAGGAAAGGAAGTTGATTGACGTATATAAGTTCTAAGTCTTTCAATAAATGTTTAGACTGTTTTAACACTTTTATAGTAATTGAGTGAGGGTGACAAATTGCAATTGCATGACCATTCTTTTTTGCAATTTTTATAGCTTTTTTTAGTTGATTTTGTATATATACAAAATTTAGTTCATTATCTAAAAATACATTTCTTACTATGTAGGGCATATTATACTTTTTTGCCATTTCTTTTCCTACAGTCTTACTTGTAGTTCGACTATCCATAAATATAAAATCATGTTTTTTAAGTGCGCGAAATAGTTTGTCCATTGCCATTTCATCTTCAGTAAATCTACTACCAGTATGATTGTTTGTATACTTTGCTTTTGGATACCATTCTCTAATCTTCTCAACTCTTTTTTCTATTTTTTCATAAGAATCTTTTATATGTAAAGTATCTTTTTCTTCACCCCTAAAAGTAGTGGCTTCCAAAGGAAAATGAATCATGTGAAATGGTAGATTTAATGCAATTTTTGCAGAATTTTTATGATTTGGTGTCGGAGGCATAAGAGATATTGATGTTTTATATCCTATAGAATTTATTTGATTTATTTGGTATTGAGTTGTTACATCATCTATTACTATTGCAAGTTTTGGTTTATTTGTTTGTGTTTCTAAGGTTTTATGTTCTATAATTTTTTTTATAACAATTTTTTCTTCTATTTGTTCTTTTTTATCTTCTTGTTTTTCTTCTTTTATTTTTTCAATTTCTTTTTTTGTTGTATCTATGATGTCTTTATCAATATATTCTTCATATAAGTCTTTTGTATATTCTTCAAATTTATCTTTTTTAATTTCTATATCATCTACATATTTATTTAATTGTTCTTCACTTTCTTTTTCTACTTCAATAATTTTTTTCTCAATAGTTTTTTGGATATTTTTTGTAGTAGTTTTAGCCTTATTAAATTCTTGTGTATCATACGTATATAGGATATATGCAATTACTAAAATTAGTGCAACAATTATTACTAACAGTGAATTTAAAAGTTTAAAATTTTTATTTTTACTTTTGTGAGTTTTACTTTTGTGATGTTTTTTTTTAAGTTTTCGTTTTGTCATTAAAATAATTGGAAGACTTTAAAGTAAGGGAAACCCTTACTTTAAAATATAATTAGTTTTTATCTAAGTCTACGATTTTGCTTGAAGAAATCCAAGGCATCATTTCTCTTAAATTATTACCAGTTTTCTCAATTAATGAAGCTTTAGCGTTAGCTCTTTCAGCGTTCATTCTTGGGTATCCTGATTGACCTTCTAAGATGAAGTCTTTTGCAAATCTACCATCTTGAATCTCTTTTAAGATTTCTTTCATAGCTTCTTTAGATTCTTTATTAATAACTCTTTTCCCAGATACATAATCACCGTACTCAGCAGTATTAGAAATAGAATATCTCATATCAGAAATTCCACCTTCATACATTAAGTCAACAATTAGTTTTAATTCGTGTAAACACTCGAAGTATGCCATTTCTGGAGCATAACCAGCTTCAGTTAATGTTTCGAATCCAGCTTGAACTAAAGATACAGCTCCACCACATAATACAGCTTGCTCTCCAAATAAATCAGTTTCAGTTTCATCTTTGAAAGTAGTTTCAATAATCCCAGTTCTTCCACCACCAATAGCAGAAGCATAAGATAATGCTACTTCTTTAGTATCTCCAGATGCATCTTGCTCAATAGCAATTAAATCAGGAATTCCTCCACCTTTAACAAATTCATTTCTAACAGTATGACCTGGAGCTTTTGGCGCTACCATCATAACGTTACCATTTTTCTCTGGTGTAATTCTTCCATAGTGAATGTTAAATCCATGTCCGAATGCTAAGTAAGCACCATCTTTAAGATTTGGTTGAATTTCATTGTAGTAAATTTCAGATTGATTTTCATCTGGTAATAAAATCATTACAACATCTGCACCTTTAGTTGCGTCTGCTACAGTTTTAACAACGAAACCTTTTGCTTCAGCTTTTGCCCATGAAGAACCACTTTTTCTTAATCCAACAACAACTTCAACACCTGAATCTCTTAAGTTTTCAGCGTGTGCGTGTCCCTGTGATCCGAAACCGATCATTGCAACTTTCTTAGATTTAATTAGTTCGATATTACAATCTTTGTCGTAGTAAACATTTAATGCCATTATTATTCCTCGCGTAAATTTTCTTGGATTATATCGAAATAAAACTAATTTTCAGATAATATGTAATCAAATTAAATAAGGACTATATCTTGATAAAAGAGTTATTTACTAAATTACAATGCCATGAGAAAGAGTTTAGCTCTGATGAAATCAAAAAATTAGAAGAATTTAAAAAAGAGGATATTGTCGTAATTGAAAATGGCGAATACCATTTAAGTTCAAAATATAAAGTCGGTATAGTTCAAGTTAATAAAAACAGGGCGATTTTACACGACTTGATAAATGAACATAAAAATATTCCATTAGATTTCGAATATTTGAATGGTGCTTATGATGGTGATTTAATTTTAGCAAAAAGAGTTTTTAACCCAAGAAGTAAAATAAAAGCAAAAGTAATAAAAGTATTTGATGGTAAGAAGAATGATATTTTAGTTTATGTAAAAGATAAAAAATATTTTACAGTAAAAGAG
>CAJXPH010000274.1 GCA_913057765.1 uncultured Campylobacteraceae bacterium | reverse complement strand
CGAGATCCTCTCTGGTCTCGTGGGCTCGGAGATGTGTATAAGAGACAGTCTTTTAAGAGATTAAGATTAGATTTTTTGAACTCTTGGATATTTATCCTAACTTTTTTCCTAAATTCCCTTTTTTCTATTTCTTCCTCAGTTGATAAAAAACGAATACCAATATAAGAATCAATAGTATCGTTTTCAATTATTGGAATTATAGTTGCATGAACAAAATAAGAATTGTCATCTTTTGTTTTATTTTTAATTGTTCCTTCCCAAACATTTCCTTCTTTTATCGTTTCCCACATATCAGAATAAATACTTGGAGACATATCTGGATGTCTGACAATATTATGTGATTTTCCTAAAAGTTCATAATTTTTATAACCACTAATCTCACAAAAGAAATCATTTACATAAGTTATATTTCCTTTTAAATCAGTTTTAGAAACAATGGCTACTTTATCGATTACATCTGTATATTGTTTTAATAAAGTATTTTTTTGTGATATATGATTCATCAAACATCTTTGTTGTTCAATATTTATATCTTTTTCATTAGAATTTCTAATATTCATACAAATTTTATATAGTAATTCATTGACTTTTTTAAAATCTATTGGTTTAATTAAGTACCCCTCTATCCCAATTTTTATTGATTCTAAAAGAATTCTATCTTCAGAATAAGCTGTGATGAAAATGATATTTTGTTTTTCATTCACTTCTTTTATCTTTCGGGCAAGCTCTAGTCCATTCATTTCAGGCATATTTATATCTGTAATTACAATATCAAAATTATCTTGTTTATATGTTTCTAAACCTTTCTTGCCATTCTCTGCATATGTCACTTTATTAAATATTTTAGAAAAATAATTTATAGCTGTTTTAGCGATATTTTCCTCATCTTCGACATAAAGAAGGCTAAGAGAAGAAGCTATTTTTATAAGTTCTTTTATTTCTGCCATAATATAATCTTTCTATCTTCTTGAATAATATGTTTAACTAGTACTATGTCTATAATTCTTGCAATCTCTTTTTCTAAAAGAAGAGGATTTGTATTATGCAAATCTTTTATAAAATCATTTAGCATCTTAATAATATCATTATGTAGTATTTTATGGGATTCTAAATCAGGATAAGATATCTCTTGCATATAAACTTCTTCATGTTCAAAATGACTCTTCATATAACTATATAACTCAACTACAATAAGTTTGACTTTTTTTGTTCTATCTTTATCTTTTACATCTTTAAATGCTCTTCCTGCTATATCAAATAGCTTCTGATGTTCTAAATCTATAGAACTATTATTAACTTTATAAATTTCTTTCCATCCAAAGTTTTTTCTTAATTTATTTAAAGGTGTATAAAAAAGTTTTATTTTTTTGTCTTCGATTAATATATGACTTATAAAGTATTCATTTATAAAATCGAATAATCTTTTTTTAATTTCTTCTATTTCTAAAGAGTGAAATTTATCAATTAATTCTTTTAACATTAGAACCATATTTTTATGTAATATGTGATGATTTGGAAGTTCTGGATACTGAAGTTTTTTCATTAACTCTTCTTCATTTTTAAAATGTTTGTCAACATATGTGAAAAGTTCAAAGACTAATTTTTTTAATTCGACTAACTCTTTTTTTGAATTACTTTTAGATATAAAAGATAAAGCTTTTTGAGCAATAACAAAAAGTTGTTGATGTTCATTATCTATTTGAAAGTCACCAATATTATATTCTGTATTCCATCTAATCTCATAGTTATTTTTAATCATGTAAATTTTCTTTTATTTTGAATATCTTTTTATCTTCATTAATGATGTGGTGAACTAACCATCTAGTTAAATAATTATATAAATCAGTTAATATCTCAATTCCATAATTATTTTTAATTGATTTATCATTATTTAAATCAGAGTAAATGTTCTTTGCTTTATCCACAAAATCTTTATGTTCTTTTTTATGTCTATTAATATCATCAGTATCTAAATTATATTTAGTAAATAAATTTTCTTCAGTTCTAAAGTGGTACTTTGCATAATCTAGTACTTTCTCAACTATTTTTTCTATATCTTCTATTTGGTTATTATTTTCAATTGAATACATAATGTTATTTATCAAATTTAGTAATTCTTTATGTTGCTTATCAATTAAATCTATTCCTAAGTTCATTTTTTCATCATTCCATTTAATAGATAACATTAATTATTCCTTTTTGTATTACAATGGCAATTTAATTATAAACTCTGCACCAATATAATTTTCATTTTCATATTCATACTCAGTATTTGAAACTTCAATTACTCCACCCATTCCTTCTATGATTTGTTTACTCATATAAAGCCCAATACCAGTGCCTTCTTTTGACTCTTTTGTAGTGAAGTATGCCTTAAATATATTATCTATAATATCAAGGGGAATTCCTCCTGCTGTATCTTTTATTTTTATAAATGCTTGATTGTTTTTTATATACATAGAGATAAATAAAAGTCTTTTTTTATCTCTATCCAATTTTATCAGTTCATCTTTTGCATTTTTAATAATATTAATTAAAACTTGAAGAAGTTCATTTTGATAACCATATACTTCAATGTCATCAATTTTTTCTAATATGAAAATAGTATTATTCTTTAATTGAGGATTTATTAATTTGTAAGTTTTATCAAAGATACTTCTTAAATTGAAATATTTTTTCGCTTTATCAGGCATGAAGAAATTTCTAAAATCATCAATTGTAGATGATAGGTGTTGTACTGAATTATCTATATTTGCTAGTGCTTCATTTATCTCTTCTTTAGAACTAAAGGTATTGTCTTCTTGATTTAATTTAACTAGGCCATTAGACATTGAGATTAAACTCAAGGGCTGTTTCCATTGATGAGCAATATTCCCTATCATTTCTCCCATTGTTGCCATTTTTGATTGCTGTATTAGTAATCTATCTTTTTCTTTAATTTCTGATACATCAATAATTGAAGATAAAATATGAGTTGTGTTCCCTTTTGTATCAAGAATTGCAGCCATTGTTAATATTGCTTCAAATTTTGTTCCATCTTTTTTAATATAACTTTTTTCTATATTATAGTTTTTGATCTCTTTATCAATTAATTTTTGAAATAAACATAACTCTTCTTCTCTTTGTTCATCAGTGGAAATATGAATACAATTTTTCTTTAAAAGAAATGACTCTTCATAACCTAACATATCAGTTAATTTATGATTTATTTTTATAAAGTTTCCCTTTGTATCTCTAATTCCGAGACCAATATTACTAAATTCAAAAAGTGCTTTAAATTCATTTTCTGATTCTTTCAACTTATCTTTAATTTTATATTCTTTTGTTACGTCATTGATTATTGAGTAAAGAACAGGAGTATCTAGATATGTTGTTAAAGAAGACGTAACTTTAATATTTTTGATTTTACCATTTTTTAATTTATGAATAAAATTAAAATATCCACGGTTATTCTCAACTGCAAAATCTATTTCTTTTTGACATTCTTCTTTAGCTAAAACATTTAAATCTGAGATATTTAGAGATAGAAGTTCTTCTCTTGTATATCCATAAAAATTAGTAGCACTTTTATTTGCATTTAGAACTGTCTCTTATACACATCTGACGCTGCCGACGAAGAGGATAGTGTAGAT
>CAJXPH010000273.1 GCA_913057765.1 uncultured Campylobacteraceae bacterium | reverse complement strand
GAGATCCTCTCTGGTCTCGTGGGCTCGGAGATGTGTATAAGAGACAGATTTAAGTATATGTTTTTTGCCAAAATATCAGTTTTATTTTTCTTATCTTTAAATGTTAATTCAGGTTCATATAGATTTATTTTAGAAATACTAAGTGCATTCTTATAATTAGTGATGTTGTTAATTTTAAGACTTAACCTTTTAGCAACAATTGAAGTTTTATTTTTATTATCTGTAAAATAAACGGTAGGTTTAGTAAGGCTTAAAATTCCAACTTTAAGTTTTTCTTTTATTAAAGAGGTGTTTGTTGCAATTATATTTACATTTTTAGTAGTTACCTTCAATTTACTTTTTTTATCATCAAGTTTAATAGTTTGAGTTTTTAAATTTGTTTTTTTTATTGATATGTCTGAACCTTTTATATTTAAATTTTGTGTTTTAAAGGCAAGAGCATTAGTTACAACAGTAAGTTTATTTTTAATATCACTAAAATAAACAGATGGATTTTTTAAGTTTATAGTAGAAATTGAGATATTATCGGCCACTTTTTTAATATTAGAAATCAAAACATCACTTTTTTTAGTAAAGACTGATAATTTATTTTTATTGTCTTTATAATTTATTTTTGGTGTTGATATAACAATTTTTTCAATTTCTAGGGTTTCATTATTTTGAGAAAGTGTATTTATTTTTATATTAATATTTTGGGTTAAAACATCTAAATTATTTTTTATATCTTTAAATGATAGTTGATTATTTAATAGAGATATACTATTTATACCTAAAATAGAGTCTCTTAATGTTACTCCTTGGACATTTAATGAAACTTCTTTATTCGTGATATTTAACTTATTTTTATTGTCTTTTATAACAATATCAGGTTTAGTTAATGCTAAATTGTCAAGATATACATCATTTCCCTCTAGTTTAAAATTGCTAAGGTCAATATTTATGTTTTTTGTATCTACTAATAGTGCATTTTTTAGGTCATTAAAACTAACATTTGAATCTTTAATATTTAGTTTTTTAACAATTACTTTCCATTTGTTATTCTGAGCTATCTCTTCTTCTGGTTCATTTACTTCTTTTTGCGTTTCATTTTTAACTACTTCTGTTTTTTGTATATTTTCAGTTACTTTTTCTTCTGTAGGTACTTTTTGAATATCTTCTTTCTCTTCTACTTCTTCTACAACTTTTTCATCTGATTTAATTAGAGTTGTAAAATTGATGTTATTGTTCTTGTCATTTATAACTTTAGAGTTTAACTTATCTAAAAAAACAGAATCTATATTAACTGTATTTTCTGGATAACTTAGATTTAGATTTTCAATGTCTAAATGCATTAATGAAAGAATAGAATCGTCATTTTGTTTTATATCTAGATTTTTTAGATTCAAGTGTGCATTGTTTATCTCTAATTTTAACTCTTTACTAGCATCAACTTGATAACCAAATTGCATATCTAAATAAGTATCTTTACTTAAATCAAAATTTAGGATATCTTTTTTATATGTCAAGAAATCGTTTGGTTTAAAATTTTTCAATTCAACGTTACCATGCATTTTAAATGGATCTAGTCTTACTCCACCTTTTATTTCTAATTCTGAATTTTTATTGATTAAGATTTTTAAAGTATGTGATGCTAAAGTATTTCTATATGTTCCCATGTCATAAAAAGTATAATTTAGTTTATCAATATTTAACGAAAAAGGCTCTTTGTCTTTTGTGAGTTTTGTAAATTTAATTTTTGCATTATCTAGAATAGTTCTATATATTTGGAATTTTATATCTGAACTGTCCTCTTTAACTTCTTTTTCTTCAACATCATTTTTCTTTTCACGTGCAAGTTTTTGTAAGTTAATTGAACCATCTTCATTTTCAATAATATTTATATATGGATTTACTAACTGTAAGTCTTTAAAACTAATATGCTGTTCATCTATAGATTTAAAAATAGAGAAATCTATTAAAAGTTTATCAACACTTACTGTAGTCTCTTTTTCATTAAATATTTTTAATTTGTGAATTGAGAATTTAAGTAAAAAAGGATTGAATTCAATCTTTTCTAAACTTGATTGTTGAGTAATATTTTCATTTATAGCTTTTTCAATTTGAGGTTTTAATATTTTTGGAAGAGCAATAAAACCAACAAGTCCGTATATAATAAGTAAAGAAGAAATAACAATAAGTAACTTGTTCTTTTTCATAACTAATCCTTTTTATATTTTCTTATATTTCCAGGGTTAAAAATTGGAATTTGTATTCTGAACTCTCAGAACCTACTTGAACTATATCTCCATCTTTTAATATATCTTCTGAGATTTGTCTCTCTCCACCTATGGTATTACCATTTAATGTTGTTCCATTTGAACTACCTCTATCTCTTAACACATATTGATTATCATCATTAAAACTTATTTCAAAATGTTCTTTTGATATTTGTAATAATTCCTCATTGTCAATTAAGTATATGTCATTCTTAGAGTCAGATTCCCCTGTTAAAACCCTAAATTTTATGAAAAAACCTCTTTCATTTTTCCCAAGTCTTGATTCTCTTCCAATTTTGAAAGGTAAATTTTTAATTGAAATTATTTTTTCATTTGGTAAAGATCTTTTTGCTTTTTCATTTAAAGGCAAGAGTACGGCTCTTGGGATAAAAGATTTTAAAATATCTTTTTTAAGATTTTGCATTTATATTCCTAAATATATTATTATATTTTATTATAACAAAATATAATTAAATGCAAACATCAAGCACTTACATAATTATTGTCACAATTTTTAACACTAAAGACATCAAAACTATTATCAATTTTGTCTAAATCACTAGTGATATATTTGTTATAATGTTGAATCAACATTTTAATATTCGTATGCCCTAACCAATAAGCAACCTGATTTAAACTAAACTTATTAGTAGTAATCATATTAGTTGCAAAGGTATGACGGGTGTTATACAAGACTCTTTTAGGTAATCCAATTCTTTTTAAAAGAGGGTACCAATAATATGATTTTAAATTTGAACCATTTAACAAACTTCCCGTTTCAGAATAAAAAACATAAGTTTTTAAACCAGTTATTTTTTTTTGTTCTTTAAGAAAAGGTATTAAACTATCAAAAATTGGAACATATCTATTACCAGTTTTAGGTGTAGATTCTTTTGCATAGTCACATTTTGTAGCATTAATATAAATTTTCTTCTTATTTAAATCTATATTTTGCCATTTAAGAGCAACAACCTCTCAAAAAGATATTGCTAAAAAATTCTTAAACCAAGAATCAGAAAGATTTAAAATTAAACTAACTTCATCCACAGAAAAAGGTTCAACTTCTTTCTTTTGATTTTTAGGCTTTTTAATACCCTTGCAAGGATTAGTTAATATTGCTTCATCTAATATCCCAATTCCATATGAAGAATTAATTTCACTATGTTTAAAAGATAATATCAATATAGAATATATTTTAACTGGAAAAAAAGAAGAAAAACCTATTAACTATAAAGAAGAAACAATAAAAATATTAGAAAATCTAAAAGAGAATGATTTAGAAAATGTTTATCAATTTGCTAAATCAAAGAATACTTATTAAATGGAAATACTTGGAACTATAATAAGAATTATATTTGGATTAATTTTATATGAAATTG
>CAJXPH010000272.1 GCA_913057765.1 uncultured Campylobacteraceae bacterium | reverse complement strand
GATCTACACTATCCTCTTCGTCGGCAGCGTCAGATGTGTATAAGAGACAGCTATACTACACATAATTACCCTAGTAAATTTATAAAAATATTATATTTAAAATGTATGAAAAATATGATTAATATTTAATTTTATCTAACTTGTCAGAAAATATGAGATTTTGGGTTAAATCAAGGCGGAGGTTGTATTTTAAATGGGAGCGTACTAAAGTACGTAAGTGTTTGAAATATAAGCTTCAACGCAGAGTTAGCGCTAAAGCTTATGTTTTATGACAAGTTAGACTGTACCTTGCTCGTACATCGCCCTCATTTTGTCTTTCTCTTTTTGTCTTTTTAACTTATCAGCCTCTTTAGACCTAAAGTTTCCAATAGAAAATTTTAATTGTACTAAGAATGAAGCAGCTACGAATATAGATGAATAAGTACCTACAATAACACCTACAAGCATTGTAAACGCAAATCCATGAATAATCTCTCCACCGAAGAAGAATAAAGTAGCAACAACAAAGAATGTTGTTAATGAAGTAAGAGTAGTTCTTGATAAAGTTCTACTTACTGATTCATTTACTACTTTTTCAAGTTCATGTTCTTTAGATGTTACAACACCTTCTCTAACTCTATCAAATACAATAATAGTATCATTTAAAGAGTATCCTAAGATGGTAAGAATTGCAGCTAGAATATCTAAGTTTACTTCAACATTAAATAGTGAAATTGCTCCAAGTGCAATGATAATATCATGTGCAAGTGCAAAGATTGATGCAACAGCAAATCTCCATTCAAATCTATATGATACGTAAACTAAGATTACTAGTAAAGATAGAGATAAAGCCATAATACCTTTTTCTCTTAGTTCACCACCAACTTTTGGTCCAACAATATCAACACGTCTAACTTCAAAGTTTCCAGTTGATTTAAGAATCGCATGCATCTCATCACCAATATCATTTGCTAAATTTGAAGATGAACCAGTTATTCTAATAACAACTTCTTCTGGACTACCAAATTCAGTTATTGAAGCATTTTTATATTTAGTATTTTTTAATGTATTTCTAATATCTTTAATAGGAGCTTTTTGTTCATATTTAACTTGAACAATAGTACCACCAGCAAAATCAATTCCAAGATTTACACCTTTTGATAAAAGTAATACTATAGCGCCAATAACCAATAATGCTGATAATCCCAAGAATGGGATTCTCTTACCCATAAAATCATAAATTTTACCGCTTTTAAAAATTTCCATTATTTAATCCCAAACCATTTTCTTAAGTTTTTATCTTTTTGTATTTTTGGCAATAACGCTTCATAAATACCGTGAGTACCTAAAATAGCTGTTAACATAGAAGCTAAGATACCAATAGAAATAGTTACTGCAAAACCTTTAATTGGTCCAGTACCATATGCATATAAAATTACAGCAACTAATAATGTTGTAATATTTGCATCTAGAATTGCACTCATTGCATTTGCATATCCATCTTCGATAGATTTAGGTATTGAAACTCCTTGTTTAAGAAGTTCTCTAATTCTTTCTCCAATAATAACATTGGCATCAACTGCCATACCGACGGTTAATACAATACCTGCCATACCAGGAAGTGTTAATGTTGCTCCAAACATTGCCATAACAGAAATAATAATAAATATATTTGTTATAAGAGCAATATTGGCAATGATACCTGCGTTTCTATAATAAACAATCATAAAAATAAATACAATTAAAAACCCAGAGACAAGTGCAATAGTTGACGCTTTAATTGAATCAGCACCTAAAGATGGACCGACACTTCTTTTTTCTAAGAGTTCAACCGAAGCTGGTAAAGCTCCAGATCTTAATGCAATTGCAACGTTTCCAGCTTCAACAGTAGTAAACCCTCCAGAAATTTGT
This sequence comes from uncultured Campylobacteraceae bacterium, assembly GCA_913057765.1. GTDB lineage: Bacteria > Campylobacterota > Campylobacteria > Campylobacterales > Arcobacteraceae > Halarcobacter. The sequence continues at coordinate 1,755 of CAJXPH010000272.1, read as the reverse complement.
CCAGAACCACCACCTATTCTTTCTCTAATATTTGGTGCAGAATAAACTGTTCCATCAAGAACAACTGCAAGTCTTTTACCAACACTTCTTGCTGTAAAATCTCCAAAAATTCTTGCTCCACTTGAATTAAGTGTGAAGTTAATAATAGCTTGATTTGATTGGTCAAATGCAACTTGTGCATCTATAACCTGTGATCCATTTAAAATTGGGATTTCTTTTACAAGATATTTGATACTAGGATCTTTTGTATCTGATAAAATAATGTCCCCATATTCAGCAGCCGCACCTTCACTTAAAGTATAAACTTGGTCAGCTCTTTCTTCATCAACTTCCATTAACTCTAGGTTTGCTGGTTTTGAAATAAGTTCTCTAGCTGCTTTTTCATCTGCTGCTGTTTTAATACCTGGTAATTCTACAACAATAGCAGTAGGACCTTGTCTAATAACAGTAGGTTCAGATAAACCAAATTGGTCAAGTCTATTTCTAATCGTTTCAACAGCTTGAGCTACAGCTAAATCTTTTGTTCTAATAGCTTCTTCTTCTGTTAAGTTAATTCTAAAGTCTAAATCGTTTTTAACGATATTTAAACCTTTGATTTGTTCCAACATTTTATCAACTTTTGGAATTTCATCAGCATCTAAAATAGTAAATACAACATTATCATTTCTAATTCCTAAATCTTCAATTAATATATCTTCATCATCTGAGAAGTATTTAATAGAAGTAGCAATAGTTTTAATCTTAGATGTTACAGCTTCATCGGTTTTAACACCAAGTCGCATATGTAATCCACCTTGTAGATCAAGTCCTAATGATATTTTCTTTCCTGAATCTGTTTGTAAAAAAGATGGAACTGCGAATACAACTCCAAAAATAATACTTAATATAAATATAACTAGTCTGTAATTAAAGATTTTCAATCTTAGTCCTTAAGTAGTGAGTAAATATAGAAATTTAAAACATGTAAAAATTACATGTTTTAAAAATTTTGTTAGTCTATAAGCCTTGCAATGAAATCTCTTGCAAGTTTCATTTCAGTGTCATCATGATTTTTTACAATTAAAAATTCTTCATCAACCTTGATAACTTCAACCATTAAGCCACCATTTGTTACAATCTTATCGCCTTTTTTAATTTCTGCAACCATTTCTTTATGCTGTTTAGCTTGTTTTTGTTGTGGTCTTATAATTAAAAAATAAAAAATAGCGAATAACGCAACTAGGGGTAGTAATGAGCTTATTAAGTCTGCACTTTGACCTTCCATCAAATTTCCTTTTAAAAAGTATTTTTTTATGTTTTTAGTAAAACGCGCTAATTTTAACAAAATTTATATAATAAAAGGCTTGATGACCGCCTTATTTTTAAGTGCGTTCATTTACTTAGCCTACTTTAATATTGAATATAAAATTTTAAACACTATATTAGGTTTAGTTTCTCTATATTTACTATTAAAAAATGAAAGACCTACTCTGTTTTTTTCAGGTTTTTTTACAGGAATATTATGGTTTTATTGGGTAGGAATTAGTTTCCAATATTATGATTTAACAATTTTAAGTCCACTAATTGTTTTCGCTTTTGGTTTAGGTTATGGGATTATTTTTCTTTTAATTGCAATTTATGACAAACTTCTTTTTAGAATAATCATAATCTTTTTATTATCATATATTCAACCTTTTGGATTTAACTGGTTTATCCCTGAACTAATGCTGTCTCTTATACACATCTGACGCTGCCGACGAAGAGGATAGTGTAGAT
>CAJXPH010000271.1 GCA_913057765.1 uncultured Campylobacteraceae bacterium | reverse complement strand
CGAGATCCTCTCTGGTCTCGTGGGCTCGGAGATGTGTATAAGAGACAGAGATTATTTATGTCAGTTAAAAATGATAAATGTAAAATACTATCCTAATATTTAAGATATACTTTTATTACCTTACTATTTGGATAATTTTTAATAAAAGAAAAAAAGGAAATAATCAAATGCAAGAAAGAAAATTTATTATAAAAATATATAAAGATTATGACTGGGAAATAAAATTAAAAACCTTATCTGATTATTCTTTATACCCAGAACTTCAGCTGGAAATATTTGCAATTGAAAGACAAACAAGTGATAGAAAGATTGTTTATTTATTTGATGCAACTATTGAAGAAGATTATATATTATTAGTAAAAGAAGATGATAGGTTTAAAGAAGAGTGTACATTTGAAATTATGATAGATGATGGTTCAGGTGAAGAATCTAATTCGTCAGTTGAAGGCACTTTTATTGATGCTTTGGAATATATTAAAAAAGAGTTTAGTGATGAGTAATACACTTGCTAAAAATAAAAGTATTACTTAAACTATTAAATTTAAACAGTTATATCTAAAGGAACACTTCATCTCAAAATCCCACAATTTTCCCATAAATTTCTTGTAATATACATATAATTAAAAATTTAACTGCAATAAAAATGAATAAAAAATGAAAGGATTCAAAAAAATGAAAAATAATAAAGCTATTATAATAGGCGCAACAGGTGGCGTGGGAAGATATTTAGTTGAAAAATTATTGAAATCACCTTTTTATTCAGAAGTTACTGTTATTTCAAGAAAGGGTTTCCCAAAAAATCCTAAATTAACTAATATTATATGGGATGACTTTTCAGAGTATTTGTTGAAAAATAAAAATGTAGAGTTATTTAAAAACTATGATGTCCTATTTTGCTGTCTTGGTGCACCAGAAAAAGCATTAATTGGTTTGATGTACAACAAAAAAAAGTATGAACCAATATTTCAAACCATTGATTATGATTATACTGTGGGAGTAGCTTCAGCTGCATTTGAAGCTGGAATACCTCATTTCTCTGTGATATCAAGTTCTGGTCTTTCAGAAAAAGCAACTTTCCCTTATATAAAAATAAAATGGAAAATGGAACAAGCTGTAAAAAGTCTAGGATTTAAAAATCTAAGTATATTTCATCCATCCCATTTAATGAAACCAGCTAGAGTTGAAGAAAAGTTTTTTAAAAAAATACTATTAAATTTCGTAGCTTTTATTGCAAGTGTTATGCCACATACACAAAAGGCCATAACCGTTGAATCCGTTGCAGATGCAATGATAAAAGAATCTTATTCTAGAATAAATAACAAGACTGAAGGACTATGTTTTTATGAAGCAAATGATATGAGGGATTTAATAAAGGAAAATATATTATGATAAATAATAAGGATAATTTGAATTTAGTAGAAGAGTATCAATCCTCAACCCAAATGAATGCAATTGCAATGACCGATTTTCCAGTAATTGGCAAAGTTATTGATTGCTTGAAAATGATAAGAGTACCAGTACCCCAACCTCTAGAGGGAGAGGTTGTGATAAAAATGTGTGCTTCTGCCTTATATGCAGATGAATTATATGTAGCACAAGGCACGGCTTTAGGACGCTTTTTTGGACCAAAAATCGTTTCAGAAACTAAGCCTTACATTGTAGGTTCCTCCGTATCTGGAATAATTGTGGGCTTAGGCGAAAAAGTGACAGGATTATCTATTGGACAAGAAATAATTTCTATTCCAAGTCAAACTCCAGTACATGGAGTATGGGCAAAATATTGCTGTCTAAAACAAGAACGTATAATGCCAAAACCGGAGGTTTTTTCATTTGTCGAGGCAGCTGGAATCAAAATGCCAGCTTGTGTTTCATGGGGAGCAATTACTTACGGTGATATAAAACAGGGGGACCGAACTTTGGTTATAGGTGCTTCTGGTGGTCTTGGAATTATGGCAGTACAATATCTCAAATCCCTTGGTGCGCATGTAACAGGTGTTTGTAGTGGAAAAAATATGGAAATGGTTCTGACTCATGGTGCTAATGAAGTGGTTGATTATAGCAAAAATAATTTTGCTGATCTTACTGTTAAAAATAATCAATTTTATGATTGTATTTTTGATTTTGTTGGTGGTATGGATGCCGAAAAATCAGGTTTTCGTTCGTTAAAAAAGTCTGGTAAATATATAACAGTAACAGGACCATTAAGATTTATAGGTGAAAAAAAACTCTCATGGATTCAATTAGGAAAAGTTTTTTCGCATATTATATTTAAATCAGTATTTAGTCGAATTTCTAGGCCGAGGTACATTTTTGGAGAAATGAATCCCTCTAAAACAATTTATCCAGCAATATCACATGCCGTTTCGCATCAAATCAAGATACCAATATCGCAAGAAATTCCATTTGAAATTGATGAGGTTAAACAAGCTCTTACTCAAGTTCTTAGTCATCGTGCAAAAGGTCGTATTGTTATTGACTTTAGTCTATAGAATAGGGATGATTATCTTTTTTCACGGCTTTTAAAACCTTACAAAATGTTTTTTTATTTTCTTACTATGATTCCCAACTCTATTTACAAGAAATCCCACTTTTTTCACATAACTTATAAGTAATATTAGAGTAATTAAAAAGTTTGACTGACCGTCGGTCAATTTTAAGGTTAAGTTAAGAGTAAATAAATTATACTTCAAAATAAATTAATGACCGACGGTCAGTCAAAAAATAGTTTTGTAGATTATATGTAATTAAAAAGGAGTAATATGAGTCCTAAAAAAGTCAATAAAGATGATAAAAGAAGAGAAGTCGCACTTTCATGTTTTGATTTAATTCATGATGGCGGTATGAAGAAACTTACTGTTGCACAGGTTGCTAAAACTGCTGGAATAGGCAAGGGAACGGTATATGAGTATTTTGATAATAAAGAAGACATTATTTTTGAAATAATAAATATTCATATAGAAGAACATCATAAAGAATTTAATAAGGCAGTAGCCAAACTGGATTCAACATTAGATAAATTAGAACTTTTCTTTGATTTTGTTCTGAATGATACAGAAGAAAATATGCAACATTTTAATGGATATAGAGAGTTTTTATCTATAGTTTTATCTGAAGATAATTTTAAAATGAAAGAGTTTAATTGTCATAAAGATGAATTCTTTAGAGGTGAGATGGTGAAAATTTTAGCAGAAGGCATTGCAAAAGGTGAATTAAAAGAGGAAGCTCTTGAGTTAGTTGATGGAATCATGACATACCAAAGTGGAATGGCTTTGAGAAAAATGAGTCAAATAAATTATGATGCAAAAAAAGATTTTGAAGGATTCTTCAATACAATTTTTAAATTATTAGAGATTAAAAAATGATAAGTCCAAAATTCAGAAGATTGACATTTGCTTTTTTTATGTCACTTTTTATGAGTTTTATTATGAGTATGGTAATCACATTTATTAATCTAGGATTAGTAGATGGATTTATTTTAAAATGGATGGAAGCCTTTATAAAAGCATTTATTTTTGCCTTCCCAATAGTATTTATAGTGGCACCAATCGTGCACAATATTACAGATAAATTAATAATCAAGGAATAAAAATGTTAAGAAAATTAATAGTAACTTCACTTTTTACACTTTCAGCTTTTGCAATGGGTGGACCCTGTCTCTTATACACATCTCCGAGCCCACGAGACCAGAGAGGATCTCGTAT
>CAJXPH010000270.1 GCA_913057765.1 uncultured Campylobacteraceae bacterium | reverse complement strand
CTACACTATCCTCTTCGTCGGCAGCGTCAGATGTGTATAAGAGACAGATTAATTATGTAAGCGGTATTTTAATTTTAAATCTTGCACCAGTATATTCAATATCTTCATATATAAAGTTTTTATTTTTTACACTGATTTTACCTTTCATATGTTCAACAATGATTTCTTCAGTCATATAAAGCCCAATTCCAGTTCCATGTGTCCCGTCTTTTGTACTAAAATATGGCTCAAAAATTCTTTCTAAATATTCAGGAGGAATTCCTCCTGCATTATCTTGAATCTTGATAAACAATTCATTTTCTTTTCTACCAACATTTATTAAAACTAGTTTTCTAAAGTTTACTTTATTTTCAAAGGCATCAGATGCGTTATTAATAATGTTAATTAAAACATGCATTAATTCATTTTCTAAACCAAAAACAACTACATCTTCTATATTTTTTACTATTTCAACTTCTTCACTTTTTAATTTTGATGATATTAATTGTAAAGTTTTATTTAAAGATTGTTCAATACTAAAGTTATTCATAGCTTTATTTGGTTTAAAGAAGTTTCTAAAATCATCTATCGTTTGTGATAAATGAGTTGTATATTTAAGAATATCATCCATATTATCATCTAAATCAGTTTCTTTTAATACTTTTAGCTCCACTTGTATCTTTGTACTACTTGCACAAGTAGAAATCATTGATAAAGGTTGTCTCCATTGATGGGCAATATTTTCAAGCATTTCACCCATTGCAGCCATTTTTGCTTGTTGAGTCATTATGCTATCTTGTTCTTTTATTTTAATGCTATTATTTTTTAATATTTCTGCCATATTATTAAATGACTCTTCTAGTTTCCCAACTTCATCTTTTGATTCAACTTCAATCCTATAATCTAAATTATTATTTGAAAATTCTTCTGTTCCAATTATTAATTTTGTTATCTTATTTGATATGTAATTTGACATCATAATAGCAATGAAAATTACAGCTATAATCATAAGAACTGTATATAAAGTTAACTCTTTTATCGTATTAGATTGAAAGGCTTTTATTTTTTCTCTATCTGAAGCTAAAACCTCAGTCATATCTTTTGTTTGAATACCAATTACATCTTTTATATTTTCTTTTGTTTTATTTGCTGCACTATGAAATTCATCAACATTTGCACCTATAGTTACAAAACCAAAACCTCTTTTAGAATTTTTATATTGTCCTGTAAAATATGGTATCGTAGCAGCAGTTGTTAACTTCCAAACATTACTCCAAAAAATTATAAAAGAACCATATCCTCCATTTTGAGTCAGTTCCATCCATCCTTTACATTGTGGAGCAAAATTTAAATATCTACAATCTAAACCTATTTCACCTTTTTCTTTTAATTGTTTTAGATTTGGTTTTTTAGATAAAGATTGTTCATGAAATTTTGGATACTTTCCTAAAAACTTATTTAAATCTTTTTCATATGAGTTTTCAAATTCATCAGATAAAGAACGACTAATCCATCCTGGAACTCTTTTCCCTGTACTTGAATCAAAACCAACTATAAAATAATCTCTAGGGTGAGAAATATTTCTTCCTTCATAATCCCACATAAAAGCATAGTTACCATTACTCGCATCAGATATATCTAATTCTTTATGATTACTAAGAGGATTAAATGTATCAGTAAACTCCATAATATGTTTATGGTCAAGGGCTAAAGATATAAAACCTATTTTTTCATTATTTTTAAATACAGGAGTAATATATCTAACAATACCATTAAATTTTTTACCAACAGGATTTTCAACCCCTGCAAAAGCATGTTCCCTTGCACTAAACTCAACACCAAACACATCAGCTCTCTCTTTTGTAAAGGATCCAATTATATTTGATTTAACATATTCTCCAATGACATCCGAAACATAGATTTCTCCTTTTTTCAATTCTGAAATCTTTTCAAAATAGTTTTCTGAATTTATATATGTGTTTTCTTTTTTTGATATATCATTTTTAAGTTTATCAATAGATGATTTTTTATAGATTTCTTTTCCCTCTAAATCAAAGAAAACTACTTCTTTATATATAGGGATTGATGTTTTTTCTATTTTACTTGGATTTATAAAACGAAAATTTTTCTCATTATCTTTTAATTGTGAAGTTTCATAAATATTTACAGGTCCTTCATCTTTTATTCTAACCCATGATTTTAAAGTATTATTATAAATATAAGAAGGAGTAACTTTTATTTCTTTTGTTTTTGAAGTATAAAAATTTTCTAGTACATGTTGGTTTAATTCTAATGATGATAAAAAAAGCAAATCATTATCTCTTTCATAAAGAAAACTTGCAACTTCAGATGCAATTTTTACAGTCATCATTTCAATAGACTCTTGAGACTTCGCATCTAATGCTTCAATACTATCAGAAATCGATTCATAAGCAGTAGCACGAATAACTTGTTTGTTTTTAATATATATAGCTTCAGTATTTTCAAGATAATATTCATTTAATTTAATAGCACCATGAATACATAAATATGTTATTAATGTAAGAGGAAGAACTTTTATAAGAATAAAGATAAGAATGAGTTTAAGTCTAATGCTTAGATGTTTCATAATTATTCCTAAGTTAATAACATTTATATAGATAAGTTATATATAAGTATATTATTAGTCATCTAATTATATGTTTAAAAAATTAAAGTAATTTTAAGAAATAACACTAGTTATTCTTTTCTCAGAATTTTCATATTACTTTTAATAAACTCTTGTAAGAAAAAACTTAAGGATTATATTTATGGAAGATTTTGACCCAGTAAAATATAAAAAAATGGTAAAAAATTACCAAAAAAATGATGACCCATTAGGATGGTTTGATTCCATTTATAAAGATGCACAAGGTGATTATAAAGCAGTTTTTTGGGCAGATCTAGAAGCAAGTCCAAATTTAATAAATTGGTTAAAAAAGAATCCGATTAAAAAAAAGAAATCAAAAGCTATTGTCATTGGTTGCGGTGTTGGTGATGATGCAGAGGCATTAAGTGACTTTGGATATGAAGTTACAGGCTTTGATATTTCACCTACGGCAATTGAACTATGTAAAAATAGGTATCCTAATTCTAAAGTAACATATTTAGTTGAAGATCTTTTTAATTATCCAAGAAGTTGGATTCAAAATTTTGATGTAATTTATGAATGTAATACTATTCAAGTTCTTCCCGGAAAATATAGAATAAAAGCTAGAAAAGCAATCTCAAATTTAATAGCACCATTAGGACATCTATTAGTTTCGTGTAGAAGTAGAAAAAAAGGTGAGCAAGAAGATGATATACCACTCCCTCTTGATAAAGATGAAATTGACAAATTTGTTATAACTGATAAATTAAAAGAAATAGATTTTTTAGCTTACAAAGACAGCCAAACACCACAAGTTCCTCATTTTTTTGCTGTTTATAAAAAATCAGACTTATTATAAAAGTCTGATTCTTTCACTTATTTCATTATCTTCAGGAAAAATTGCTTCTGTCATTGAAATAGCTAATTTATCAAATATTAGTAATTTATCAACAAAAACTTTAAATGTGCCACCTGATCCTTTTATAAGTTGAATATTTGCATCTGGAAAATTATTCTTTAATTCCTCTTCTAACCTAGAAGCTTTAGGTAAATAATTTCATATTCCACAATAATATATATCTATATCTGTCTCTTATACACATCTCCGAGCCCACGAGACCAGAGAGGATCTC
>CAJXPH010000269.1 GCA_913057765.1 uncultured Campylobacteraceae bacterium | reverse complement strand
ACTATCCTCTTCGTCGGCAGCGTCAGATGTGTATAAGAGACAGTTGTCAATTATTATAACTAAAAAATTATTTCATTATTAATGAACATATGCTCACTAATATGTAACCATAAGGAACATATGACAACATAACATTAGATTAAATTTATAAATTAATATTTTTAAACAATTAATATAATAGAATCATTCATCGAATTGATATATATAAAGAGGAAATATGAACAACGAAATTCACAATAAGATTAACGATACACAAATTCTTGATACAACATCAAACCCTGCACCATTAGGATTATGTGCATTTGGTATGACTACTGTAATATTAAACATCCATAATATTGGTTTTACAGAACTAGATAGCATGATAATAGGAATGGGTATATTTTTTGGAGGATTTGGACAAATATTAGCTGGTCTAATGGAATTTAAGAAAAATAATACATTTGGTACTACTGCATTTACAGCATATGGTGTTTTCTGGTTAACTCTTGCAACACTAATTATTTTACCTAAAATGGGAGTGATTGAAGCTCCAACACCAATGGCAATGGGGTTTTATCTTACTATTTGGGGGCTATTTACATTAATGCTTTTTATTGGAACATTTAGAATCAGTAAAGCTTTACAATTAGTTTTTGGTTCATTAAGTGCTTTATTCTTTTTATTAGCTTTAGGAGACTTTACAGGAAATCACCTATTTACACAAATTGCAGGTTATGTAGGTATTATTTGTGGCCATATAGCTATTTATACGGGATTATCTCAAGTTATTAATGAACTGTACAATAAAGAAGTTTTCCCATTAGGAATTGTAAAAAATTAGTTAAAAGTTTAAAAGGCGAAGTATAAAACTCGCCTTTTATCTACTCTATAGATTCAAACACCTAAGTCTGACCATACTGCATATTCATTCCCCGTTGGATCTGAAAAGTGGAATCTTCTCCCTCCTGGAAAATTGAAAATCTCATTGATAATCTTTCCATCATTTTTTTCTATTTTTGATTGGGTTTCTTCTAAATTAGAACTATAAAAAACAATAAGTGCACTACCCATTTGCATAGAACAGTTCATTGTTGATTTAAAAAAACCTCCATTAATTGTTCCATCACTAAAGGCAGTATATTCATCACCAAAATCTTCGAAAGACCAGTCAAAGACATTTTTAAAAAACTCTTTTGTTTTAGTTATATCTTGAGAAGGTAGTTCTAAATAGTTTATTTTTTCATGTTTATTCATAATAAATCCTGTTAAATCTTGTATCAAATGATATCCAAACTTCTTTTATAATGAACACTTAACCAAGATTTATATATGATTCAAAACTAATTACACATAAGGATTTTTTTTGAAATTTGATATTACAAAAATTGCTAACGTTATACTATATATGTTGGATGAAAATGTTTTACACTTAAATGATAGAAAGCTATCAATCTTACTATTTTTAATGGATTTCAATCATCTTGAAAATTGTGGAGAAAAGATCTTTGGTGAAGAATATATTAAAGATAAAAGAAACCCTGAACCAAAAATAGTAGCTGAACTTTTCGATATTATTGCTAATCAAGAAGATTTAAATGAAGAAGATGAAAGACTATTTTTAATACAAGAACTATTAGATTATATTGATATTGAAGTAATAACTAAAGATAAATTTATAGAATTACAATTTATTAAAATGGATGAAGAATTCGATGAAAGTTTATTTGAAAAAGAAGAACTAAAAACTATAAAAAAAGTTATCACTAAATATAAAGAAGAAACTGCTAGAAAAATAGCTAATGCTTGTTTCCAAATCGAAAAAGTTAGAGAAACTGCTATAGAAGACTTAATTATATAAAAAGAGCTAAAATCACCTTAGCTTTTTTTGATTTCCATTCTTTCATTTCTTCTTTTATTTTAAATCACAACCACAAGAAGTAATACTCTGTTCTACTTTTAAATAACTTCTGCATTTTCTAGAGATAATATCAATAGCAATATTTAATAATGCCGTCACAAGTAAAAGTAACATCATCTTATCAAGTCTAAAGTCAGCTATTGCAGAGTCTATAAAGAATCCTAAAGTTGCAACTCCTAATATTCCAAGGATTGCACTTTCTCTCATGATTATTTCCCATCTGTAAAAAAGGAAAGCTAGAAACTGTGAGTAAATTCTTGGCAATACTTCATAGAAATATAATTCATTTTTCTTTTTTGTTACATCTACCCTTAGATTTAACTCATTTGTTTGTTGTCCCATTAGAAATGCAATTATTGCTCCATTGTGAAGCATAAGAGCAAGAGCTGCTGGAAGCATAGACGGTCCAAACATTTGTAAAAATATATACGCTAATATATATTCTGGAGTAGAACGAAGAATTACTAAGAAAATGTGTGAAATGATTCTTCCAAATTTATTTGTGAATTTAAAAGAAATAAAAGGGAAAGCAACTAAAGTTAAAATTGCTGTTAAAACAAGTGCTATTTGTGTTAATAATATTGTATTAAATACTCCTATAATTATCTCATTTGTAAATATATTTGAAAACCATTCAACAGTTTTTTCAACTCCAGCATCTGTTCTTATTGGATGAGGGATAATATCATTTGTAATAAATCTTATAAAGTTATCAATATTTATAGTTGGAAATTCATCTAGATAAAAAAATGAAGCAATCACAATAAAACCAACACTATATTTGGTAAGCCATAATCTAATAGTTGCAATAACAATATAAAATAAAATTAATAAAAGCCACACTTCACTATATATTCCTTGCATAAAAGATGAAGAAAGATAATAACCTAAAGTAGTGATACCTACAAAGCCTAGAATTGCCGTAGAACGTAAAGCACACTCAAATCTATACAAAGTATAAGCTATAAGATGTGGAAGGGCATCAGGTATCTTTGTGTATAAATAATATGAGACTAAAGAGTTTCCTTTTAATTCTTCTGGGTATGTATCATGTTCATGAAGTATTTCTGCATAAACTTTTCCAAGTGTGGCACTATAAGGAATAATGATTGCTAAAAGTGCAGTTAAAGTATTTAATCCAAATATTTGTAAAAAAATCAATGCCCAAAATAATTCATGGATAGCTCGTGTAAAAGCTAAAGTAGTTCTTACAAAAAAGTTTTCAAAAACTAAAGCTAATAAAAATCCAAAAATAGTTGCAAAAAACATAGCTACAACAGCTATTGAAATAGTATTTAAAAGTGCTGGAAATAAATCTGGTATTTGACTAAAATCCATTTGAAATATTGAAAAAGAAAACTTCTTTAATTCTAAAAATGGTTCTAAAGTAGAAATAGAAAAATCTGCAAAAATAAAAGATACAAATCCAATTAATAAAAAAAGAAAAGTAACTTTAGTATTTTTACTCAACAGCATAGTATAACTCTTCTCTATCCTCTTGTGTTAAATCCTCACATCTTTTATCTAGTAATAGTTTCCCGTCTTTTAGACCAATTACTCTATCAAAATTCTCAACTGCAAGTTCCACGTCATGAAGAGTGCAAATAACTGTTTCATATGAGTTCTTTAAAAGATTAACAACTTTTCGTGATAAGTATTCATCTAATGCAGATATTGGTTCATCTGCTAATAAGATTTCATTTTGTCCATACAAAGCACGAGCTATTGCAACACGTTGTTTTTGTCCACCTGAAAGATTTTGAGATTTTATAAATATTTTATCTTCTAATAAAAGTTTGTTTAAAACCTGTCTCTTATACACATCTGACGCTG
>CAJXPH010000268.1 GCA_913057765.1 uncultured Campylobacteraceae bacterium | reverse complement strand
CTACACTATCCTCTTCGTCGGCAGCGTCAGATGTGTATAAGAGACAGGTTTATTTCCTGAACCTGAACATTTGGCAAAATATTTAAAAGATAATCATTATGATAATGAGAGCGAAACACAACAAGTAGTTTCTTTTGGTGATATTGAAAGTATAATATTAAAAGAAAAAACTAAAAAAGAAGAAATTTTAAATTTTATAAAAGCAAATTTTGAGAGTAAGTCTATTTATGAATTTATTATTAATAATGATATAGAGGATATGAATATGAGAAAAGAACTCTCTAAATTGGCATTTCAAGAAATAGGTATTTCTAATGCTGATAAGTTTGAAAAATTTATTGATAGCTTATTTAAGAAGTAATTAATGATTTTAATATATAGCTTATCAACTTATTATTGCAAAAGAAATCCTATTGGGAGAGATAATGAATAACTATAGTGAAAATGATTTAGAACAAGCAGTTATAGAGATATTTACAGATGATTTAAAATATGAATACAAAAGTGGGTTAGATATTGCTCCTGATGGCTTTGAAAGTGCAAGAAATGACTTTTATGAAGTAATACTTCATGAAAAGTTTTTTGATGCCTTATTGCGTATAAATTCAAGTATTTCAAAAGATAGTATAGAAGAAGTATTTAAACTTGTGATTCATCCAAGCTCACCTATGACGGCTGAAAATAACAAAACTTTTCATAAATACTTAACAGATGGAATAGATGTAGTTTATAAAGATGAAGATGGAAATGATAAGGGAGACAAGGTATATCTTTTTGATTTTGATGATGTCTCTAAAAATGATTTCCTAGTAGTAAATCAGTTTACTATAGTAGAACACGATGAAAGACGACCTGATTTGATAGTATTTATAAATGGTTTGCCAATAGTAGTCTTTGAATTAAAATCTTTATCAAATGAAAAAGTAGGACTTGAAAAAGCTTATAATCAACTAGAAACATATAAGTCAAAAATCCCAAGTTTATTTAATACAAATGCTTTTATGGTTATAAGTGATGGGGCAAATGCAAAGGTAGGAACTATAAGTTCAAACTTAGAGAGATTTTCAGCTTGGAAGAGTATTGATGGGGTAAAAATGAGCTCTCATATTCAAATAGAGACTTTACTTTTAGGAATGTTTGATAAAAAAAGACTTCTAGATATTATCAAAAACTTTATGGTTTTTGTTGATGATGGAGTAAAAAGTATAAAGATATTAGCTGCTTATCATCAGTACTTTGCAGTTAAAAAAGCAGTAGATTCTACTGTAAACTCTATAATAGAAAAATCAAAAAAAGCAGGGGTAGTTTGGCATACACAAGGAAGTGGAAAGTCTTTTTCTATGGTATTTTATTCAGGAGCTGTTATAAAAGCTTTGAAAAATCCTACAATCATAATATTAACAGATAGAAATGATTTAGACCAACAACTTTACTCAACTTTTTCACAAGCAAAAGAATTACTTAGACAAACACCAATAAGCATAGATAATAAAGATGATTTAAGAGAAAAGCTAAATCGTCAAAGTGGTGGAGTGATATTTACTACTATTCAAAAATTCGCATTAAAAGATGATGAGACAAAAATTGAGTGTTTAAGTGATAGACGAGATATTATTCTAATAGCAGATGAAGCACATAGAAGTCAATATGGTCTAGAAGCAAAAGTAGATAATAAAACAGGAAAGATTTCTTATGGATATGCAAAACATATAAGAGATGCTCTACCAAATGCTACATTTATTGGATTTACTGGTACTCCTATTGAAGATGGTGATAAATCAACTGGAGAAATATTTGGTGATGTTGTAGATGCCTATGATATGACACAATCTGTAGAAGATGGTTCAACTGTAAAAATATACTATGAAAGCCGAATAGCTAAACTAAAACTAGATGATGATGTTTTAAGCTCAATAGATAAAGAATATGAATCTATGGAAGAAGAGGGTGCAGATTCTGAGCTTATAGAAGAATCAAAAAGAGGTTTCACTAGGCTTGAAGAAATTGTAGGAGACTCACATAGATTAGAGATGCTTTCAAGAGATATTGTATCTCACTATGAAGATAGAGAGGTTATCTTAGCTCATAAAGGGCTTGATAAAGCTATGATAGTTTGTATGAATAGAAAAATAGCTGTAAATTTATGTGAGCAGATAATAAAGCTTCGTCCTTCTTGGGGAAGTGCAGATATAGACAAAGGTAAAATCAAAGTTATCATGACTTCAAATGCCAGTGATGATGAACTTCTGAGAAAATATGAGACTTCAAAAGAAGAGAGAAATTATCTTGCAAAAAGAATCAAAGATATAAATGATGAACTAAAAATTGTAATAGTTGTTGATATGTGGCTTACTGGTTTTGATGTACCATCTATGAGTACTATGTATATTGATAAACCTATGAAGTCCCATAATCTTATGCAAGCAATTGCTAGAGTAAATAGAGTATTTAAAGATAAAGTTGGTGGTTTAGTTGTTGATTATATTGGGATTATGAGTTCACTTAAAGATGCTCTACAAACATATACAAAAAGAGATGAAGATAAAGTAGAGTTAAACCTTGATGCTGCTTATCATAAACTAGAAGATTCTTTAAATTATTTAAGAGAACTTTACACTGCTTTTGATTACTCATCATTTTTTACAGGAAGTGATAGAGATAGATTAAATCTTATAGGTGATGGTGTTGAACACGTTTTAATTGAAGCTTATGGGGAAGATGAAATAAAAAAAGAGTTTAACAAAAAAGTAAGTGAGTTGACAGCTTCTCAAACACTTTGTAATTCTATGTTAGATGAAAAAACAAAACTTGAAATTGCTTATTTTAAAGCTGTTAAAAGTGCTTTAAATAAACTAGATGGAAAAGAGTTTGACCTAAAGAAAATCAATAAAAGAGTATTAAGTCTTGTTCAAAATTCTATACAAAAAGATTCTATGCTTGAACTAAATGATATTTTAGGAATCAAACAAAATGAGCTTGATATTTTTAATGAAGATTTTTTAAATGAAATATCATCAATGAAAAGAAAAAATATTGCCCTTGAACTTCTAAAAAGACTTCTTGGAAATAAAATCAAAGCCTATGAAAAGACAAATATTGTACAAAGTGAGAAATTCTCAAATCTTATGAAAGAGCTTATGAATAAGTACAATAATAAAGTAATTACTAATGCAGAGGTAATTGATGAGCTTTTAAATATGTCAAAAGACATGATGAGTGACTTTATTAAAGGAAATGAATTAGGCTTATCTGATGAAGAAAAATCTTTTTATGATGCACTAACAAAATTTGATGGTATTAAAGAAGCTATGGAAGAAGATATCTTAAAAGAACTCTCTATCGAGCTTACTAAAAAGATACAAAATTCAAAAACTATTGATTGGCAATTTAAAGATAATGCACGAGCTAGAATGAGAAGAGAAATAAAAAGACTTCTTAAAAAATATAAATATCCACCAGATGAAAGTGTTGAGGCTTTAGCTTTGGTAATTAAACAGGTTGAAAGAAGTTGTGAGAGTTTATGATAGATAATATAACTATAGATGGTTCTGCAATTGATGCAATCGTTAAATATCTTGGAATTACTGGTTTAGTTTTAATTTTAGTGGGCATATTTATTTATGTATTACTACTACTAATAACAAAATATTATTTAATAAAAAATGAGCAAAGATATAGGTTTAGATTTCAATTAAAAGTAGCTAGGTTAAGTAGTTTAAATCAACATAGAAAGAGTATTAT